>QHOZ01000030.1:1884-10538 GCA_003219495.1 Verrucomicrobiota bacterium
CCGAATTCTAAAATTGGACGCCGCGGATGGAACACTCCAATGGTACACGCTGCTCGGGAATGATGGCGCATTGGCCGTGGATCCCGGAGACCTGAGCGTTTACACGGCAAAGGGTGGGCACAACTACGGCAACGACGGTTTCGTCTACAAGCTGGATAGCGCTGGAAACTCCAGCTGGAACAGTACGATCTCGCTCAACAGCTATTGCAATTTCTTTTACGTCACAAACGTTGCAGTCGATGCTTTCAGCAGTAATCCGGGAGTAGTTTTCAGCGAAAACGGGTGTTTCGGTGCGCTGGCCAAATCGGATCGCGCCACCGGTGCGCAGCAATGGAGCATACTCACTTACGACATCGGTCGTCCTTCGATCGATCCGAGTACCGGAGAAATCTACGCCGTCACAAACGCGGGCGCGCAATACGATGCTGAAACGATTTATGGCGTTGATGCGGGAGGCTTGCTCAGTTTCGCGAACTCTTGCGAGGGTTATACCGATCTCAATCCGGCTGACAGCCAATTGTACCGTGGAGGTAATTCCGGCACGCGCGGATGCGGCACCACGCTTGCGCAGCTGAATACCGGCACCTTGGGTTTGACGAACTGGAGCATGGATCTCGCCGGTAACATTGGCAGCTTCGATTCGCTCGCGGTTCAACCGTGGCTCGGCGGTTACGTTTATGTCGCAAGCGTCGCCTCCTCAAAAATTCTCGTTGTCGATCCAATCACGCAAAGGGTCGTGACTTCCTTTAACACAGCGGTCGCTCCGAAGTTCATCGCGGTAAACCCAATCGGAGGAAACGTGTATGTCGCCGATGACACGCATCCAACCGTGTTCGCGTACGGGCCTACCGGCGCACTTTTGTGGATTAATCCAAACCTCGGCGGAACGGTAACCAATCTCGCAACGGCAAGAGGTCTTGTCGGAACGCCGCCCTCACCAACCGCCACTGCGACAACTACTGCGGCGACCAGCGTCGCCCCCGCGAGCGCGACTCTGAACGGCACCGTTAATCCAAACGGTTCGAGCACGACGGTCTATTTTCAATATGGGACCACTGCGGCTTACGGCTCGCAGACAGCGAATCAGGTCTTCACTGGAAGCGCCGTGCAAAATGTTTCGGCCAACGTGAGCGGTTTAGCCCCCAACACGACTTATCATTATCGAATTATCGCGATCAATGCCGGCGGGACCATCACGGGCAGCGATATGAGTTTCGCGACCAGTGTTGGGTCGACTCCGACTCCGACCCCGACGCCGAATCCGAGCGCCACCCCGGCCTGTCCAGTGCCGACGGCGAGGATCGCCTCAGACCGCGGTTCGATCCCCAAAGGTTCCACTGCGATCATCAGCATCTTTCCTGGCGCAGCCAGCGCGCCGATGTGTCAGAACGTGACGATTCATTACACCGTCAAAACCAAAGCGCTGGCAGGTGTGGATTTCACGCTAACCGACCAGTTCGGACAAGACGCCCTGACCCAGGTCGTCAATGGCCCGCTCTTTCTGACTAACCTTTATACGTCGCGCAAAAAGACGCTGTCTGTTCAAATCGTCCTCCAGAAGGACAGCGCATACTATTTGGGGAACACAAAAGCAACGGTACAGCTATTGGCGAAATAGCTAACCTTCACCAACGTCATTTTCAGCCGGGCGGGTTCGCAAGAATCCGCCCGCTTCCTTTTCAGCGTTCCAGATAATCCTTGAGTCGTTCGCGCAACTCAGTTCGGGCGCGAAAGAGCAAGCTCTTCACCGCCGGCACCGAAAGATCGAGAACGTCCGCGATTTCTTCATAGCTAAGCTCTTCATAACGCCGGAAGACCAGCGCCATCCGTTGCGTGTCCGGAAGAAGACCGATCGCTCTCTCAATCGCACCTTGCAGCTCGCTCTCGAGCAATGTCGCATCCGGTGCGCTCGTTTGCTCGTCTTTCAAGGGAATCTCGTCCGCTTCGGGCTCGATCTGCACCGGAACGTGCGGATGCCGTTTGGCCCGGCGCATTTCATTGAAAACGAGATTGCGCGCGATTTTTAAAAGCCAGGTCGTGAATTTCGCTTTGGCGACATATCGGGCCGCGCTTTTCCAAACGCGGATGAACACTTGCTGTGCAATATCTTCCACGTCGGAGTTGCTCCCCAGCATTCGCGCCACTGTGCCCGCAACCAGCGCCTGATGCCTCTCGACCAGTCGCTCGAAGGCAGTTGTGTCGCCCGCCGCCACCAGTTGCATCAGGCGGACATCCTCGGCGTCATCGTCCGAGCGCGCCGGTGCTTCTGGGTCGACCATTAATTAAGAGACGTGAACGTGTGGTCGCCGATTCGAATCTTATCGCGCGATGCCGCCCTGCTTTTTGTTGCAACCAACAACGCGCCTGTGCATGGTAGACCATCGATTTCAGCGTCGGCTCCGAATGAATTATTCACTGATCCCTAAGGAACTTAGATCGGTCGCCGAGAAAATCGAGGCCGGTGCGCGCGTCTCCGATGCGGAAGGTCTCGCGCTTTATCGGGCTCAGGATCTTAACGCGCTCGGCATGATGGCCAACGTCGTCCGGGAACGGAAAAATGGGAACTACGCGACCTATATTCACAATCGCTACATCAACTACTCCAACATTTGCGTTCTCTCGTGTCAGTTCTGCGCGTTCGCCGCGAAGAAACGGGACGAGCACGCCTTTGAACACGCGGTAGAGGAAATCATTCGCGCGGTCGCCGACGCGTTGCCGCTCGGAATCACCGAAGTCCACATGGTCGGCGGTTTGCATCCGACGTTAAAGAAAGATTGGTATCTCAATCTGCTCCGTGGACTGCGAGCGCTCGATCCAAAACTTCATATTAAAGCATTCACGGCGATCGAAGTTCGCCATCTCGCCCAACGAATCTTCAAGATGTCGATCCCCGATACGCTCGAGCTTTTGCGCGAGAGCGGCCTCGGTTCCATCACTGGCGGCGGCGCGGAAATCTTTGACGCTGCTGTGCGCGACAAAATTTGCCGGGGCAAAGAAACGGCCGAGGAATGGCTCGAGGTGCATCGCGTCTGGCATCAGATGGGCGGCCGCAGCACCTGTACGATGCTTTACGGGCACATTGAGACGCTCGAACAGCGCGTCGATCATTTACGCCAACTGCGCCAGCTTCAGGATGAAACCGGAGGGTTTAGCGGTTTTGTTCCCTTCGCCTTTGAACCGCAAACGACCATTCTCGCACACATCCAGCGTGCGTCCGCGATCGAACAACTTCGCAATCTCGCCGTCAGCCGGATCTATCTCGACAACATCGATCACCTCACCGCGTATTGGGTCAGTCTCGGTTTGCCGCTCGCGCAGGTTTCGTTGAGCTATGGCGTGGACGATTTACACGGCACGATAATGGAGGAAAAAATCTTCCACATGGCCGGCGCCACCACTCCGCAACAGCAAAGCATCGCCGCGCTCGAGCACGCCATCCGCGAAGCCGGTCGAGTTCCGGCGCAGCGCGACAGCTACTATCGGCACGCCAACGGCTCAGCTCCGTCCGATCGTGCGCCTAAGGCGGAGCTTGCCTGCGCGTAGATTGTGGCAGGACGAGACTCCGTCGAGCCGGGCAATCTTCGCATCGGCTGTGTTAAATATCTCAACGCGCGGCCGCTGACCCACGGCTGGCCCGGCAAGGTAGTGCTTGATCACCCATCCGCGCTTTGCGCTCGGCTCGCGCGCGGCGAGTTCGATGTTGCGCTCGTTTCCAGTTTCGAATTTCTCCGAAATCCTATTTACCGGATCGTTGATCATGCAGCGATCGCTTCCGACGGCGCGGTTTACAGCGTGGTTGTCGCGCATCGCGCCAAAATCGCGAATGTAAAAGAGATCGAGCTCGATCCAGCCGCGGAAACGTCCGGCAACTTGCTCCGTTGCTTGCTCGCTGGATTGAAATTACGGCCGAGCGTCGTCGCAAGATCGACATCGTCAGACAGCGCTCGGCTGCTCATTGGAGATCAGGCAATTCGTTTTCGGCAAGAACATGCGAGCGAGTTTCAGTTCTGGGATCTGGGCGAGCAGTGGAAAAAACTTACCGGCCTTCCATTCGTGTATGCGCTCTGGCTCGTCCGGCCGGAGGTTGTCGATCCAGGATCGGTGGCGGAGCAATTGCGCGCTTTGCGCGACCAAAATCTTGCCGATCTAAAGACAATCGTCGCGACCCAAACCGAGTTCGATCCGGCATTTTGTGACAGCTATTACCGGGAAAATCTCCGATTCAGCTTTGGAGAACGAGAGAAGCAAGGCCTTCGCAAGTTCTCCGAGCTATGCCAAAAACACGAGCTGCTGCCAAAACGCGAGATCGTCTTCGGCCTCGTGTAGCTCGTTCGGAAATTCGCGTCGGCATTTCGGGTTGGCGTTACGCCGGTTGGCGCGGGAAATTTTATCCGAAAGATTTGCCGCAGCCTCGCGAGTTGGAGTTCGCCGCGGACACGTTCGATTCGGTTGAGATCAACGGCTCGTTCTACTCGCTCCAACTTCCTTCCAGTTACGAGCGTTGGTTTGAGGCGACGCCGGAGGATTTTCTCTTCGCGGTCAAAGGCGGACGTTTCATCACCCACATGAAAAAATTGCGCGGAGTCGAGACGCCGCTGGCGAACTTCTTTGCTTCAGGGGTGCTCGCGTTGCGCCAAAAGCTGGGGCCGATTTTGTGGCAATTACCGCCGAGTCTCGGCTTCGACGCCAAACGTCTTCGCGATTTCTTCAACTTGCTGCCGCGCAACACCGCCGACGCGGCGAAGCTGGCCAAAGAGCACGACGACAAATTGAAGGCGCGCGCGTTCGCCCGGACCGACATCTCTCGACCGATTCGTTACGCGATGGAAGTTCGGCATCCAACGTTCATGACACCGGAGTTCTTCGAGCTGCTGCGCGAACACGATATCGCCTTCGTAATTGCGGACACGGCCGGGAAATTTCCTTACGCAGAAGATTTAACCGCTGATCACGTTTACATCCGCCTCCACGGCTCGGAAAAACTTTACGTGAGCGGTTATTCCGATCGCGAACTCGATTGGTGGGCGAATCGAATTCGTTTTTGGCGAAAAGGCGAACAACCGCGCGACGCCAAGGTCGTCAGCAAGATCGACAACGTCCGCCGGCGCGGCTCAGCCCGGGACGTGTTCGTCTATTTCGACAACGACGCGAAAGTCCACGCGCCATTTGACGCGATCAAACTCGGAGAACGACTCGGGATTCGTTAGGGCCGTGTTTGTTTCGGCGCGTTCATGTTCGGGCCGGTCGGTCCGCCGGGCGGCACATATTGACCGGTGATGTCCGCGCCCCAAATCCAATCGTCCTGGCGTGTCCCATTCACGGTGATCGTTTTCTCGTAATATTTGCGCAGGAGAATTTGTCTCGATTCAAATTCGATCTCGCGCCGTCCGCGCGTCAATCGCATTAGTGTGCCATCGGCCAATTGGAGGCGGTAGGCGCCGTCGTCGAGAACCACTTTTCCGGTGAACACGTCCCTGTCTTTCTGCAAGGGTGCGTTACTTTTTGGTCGTGCTGCCGGCTCAGCTGGCTCACCTCGCGCGACTCGCTCTTCATTCTGTTGTTCGTGCTGCTTCTTGGCCTGTTTCTCCCGATCGTACGGTTGCTCCATCATAAATTCGCAACCGCCGAGAAGTAACAAACCAAGCAAAGGGACAATCAGTTTCACGGTTTCTGTCTATTTGAGGCGGGGCGCTTCCGTCAACTGCTTATCGGCGCGAGTTGTCAGAGAATCTCCCGCAGATAAAATAATCAGTGCTAAGTCGCTGGATCATTGCTCCCCCTGAAGAGCTCAATGCCGCCTCCATTTCGTGGAGCGAAATCTGCGGCTGCGAATGCATCGCGCGGCTTTTGTTCCGCAAAGGCTTTCAAACCGCCGACGAGGTCCAGACGTTTCTCCGGCCGCGCCTGAAATCGTTGAGCGATCCGTTTCTCTTGCAAAACATGGAGACAGCGGTCGCGCGAATCTTTGCCGCGCTCGATCGACGCGAGCGGATCGTGCTCTTCGGCGATTACGATGTCGACGGCGTCACCTCGCTCGCGTTGTTGGCTGAAACGCTGCGCGCCTACGGTGCTGCGCCGGATTTATTTTTGCCATTGCGAATGGAGGAAGGTTACGGCCTGAGCCGCGAAAGCGTTGAGCGCTGCGTCGAGCAATTTCATCCGCAGCTTTTGATCGCGCTCGACTGCGGAACCTCATCCGCCGCGGAGATTGTCGATCTTCGCAAGCGCGGCGTCGACGTGATCGTGCTCGACCACCATGAGCCGAAAGCCG
Organism: Verrucomicrobiota bacterium; assembly: GCA_003219495.1. The sequence continues at coordinate 8,156 of QHOZ01000030.1, forward strand.
CGCTGCCTGATTGCGTCGCGATCGTGAATCCGAAGATCGATCCGGAATCGCCGTTTCACTATTTGTGCAGCGTCGGAATCGTTTTTAAACTTTGCCACGCGCTTTTGAAAACACGCGCGATCGATTTCGATCTGAAATCGCGTCTCGATCTCGTCGCGCTTGGGACGGTCGCCGACATTGTTCCGCTCCCCGGCGAAAACCGGACGCTTGTCCAGCGCGGCGCGATGGAGATGGCAAGATCGACAAGGATTGGATTGAACAAGCTGATGGAAGTTAGCGGCGTGAAGCCGCCGATTTTTACCGAAGACATCGGCTATCGGTTGGGGCCGAGATTGAATGCGGCAGGCCGGCTCAGCACTGCGGAAAAGTCGCTTCAGCTTCTCTTGACGCACGACGAACGCGAAGCGACGGAGCTCGCGGAATTTTTGGATAAACAAAATCGTGATCGGCAGGAAGTGGAGCGAAAAATCGCGGCCGCGGCCGAGGAGAAGATCGCGAAAGAGTTCGATCCCGCCCGCGACGCCGCGATTGTCGTCTACGAACGCGACTGGCATCCGGGAGTTCTGGGAATTGTCGCCTCGCGCATCGCGCACAAATTCCATCGGCCAACAATCGTCATCGGCTTCGACGAATCCGGAGTTGGGAAAGGAAGCGGCCGCAGCATCGAAGGCTTCAATCTCGTCCAAGCGCTGACGAAGTGCGCGGCGAAGATCGACAAATACGGCGGACACGAAATGGCCGCGGGGCTGACGATTCAGCAGTCGAATGTCGATCATTTCGCAAAGGAATTTGGGCGAATCGCGCGTGAACTTTTATCGGACGATGATTTGCAGCCGCGGCTCAGAATCGATCACGAGATCACGTTTCCGGAATTGGATTTCGATTTTCTCGGCTGGCACGAAATGCTCCAGCCGTTCGGCAATGGCAATCCGCAGCCGTTATTTTTCGCACGCGCGGTCGAATCGGTCGCTCCGCCGCGCGTCGTGGGCGAAAAACATCTGCAATTGCGTTTGCGGCAACGGAATTATCATCTTCGCGCGATTTTTTTCGGCGCCGCCGCCGATTCGCTCCCGCCGCCGCCGTGGGACATCGCGTTTCGGATTCGACGGGATGAATACGAAGGCGAAACGCGTTTGGAAATGCGCCTGGAAGGAGTGCGCGGCACGGAGCCGATCGAGTAATGGAAATCTCGCAACCGCTCGAGGAAATCGATTGGATACCGCGCCCGAAGTTTCTCGCGCTGCGCCGGCTCGGTATCGCAACCGTTGAAGATTTGCTCACGCATTATCCGAGGCGCCACGAAGATCGACATCAGTTCCCGGAATTCCCGCGCGAGGAAAGCGATAAGCCGCTTTGTCTGTCGGGTGAGGTCATCAAGACTTCGTTCCGTCGCTTCGGCGGTCGCAGAATTTTTGAGGCGACATTGCAGGAGCCGAACGCCAATGCGCTCAGCCAGCCGCTGATCCTTCGCTGGTTCAATTTGCATTACATCCAGAAAATGATCTGCGCCGAGCAACAACTGGTCGTGTTCGGCAAACCAAAACTTCGCGGCAAGCGCCTCTGCATGGATCATCCCGAATTCGAAATCATTGAAGATGACGAGGAGAAGTCCATTCACCTGCGGCGAATCACGCCGATTTATCCCGCGACGGAAGGTTTAACACAGCGCGCGCTGCGGAGCATGATCTATCGGTTGCTTCAAGAGCTCGACACCACGCCGGTCGAGCCGTTGCTTCCGAAGAATCTCAAGAACGGCGATCGCGCGGAAGCGATTCGCGCCATTCATTTTCCCGAGTCCTGGCAATCGCTTTCGGTCGCGCGCGATCATCTCGTGCTCTCGGAATTTTTTGCGATGCAAATGCTGATCGCGTCGCGTCGAACGGAAGCGCACGCGCGGATCAGCGCCGCGCACAGCGGGCGAGGGGAGTTAATGGAAAAGTTTTTGCGTTCGTTGCCGTTTGAAACCACGAACGCGCAAAAAAAAGTCATCGCCGAGATCCGGCGCGACATGGAATCGAAGTTTCCGATGAATCGTTTGCTGCAGGGCGATGTTGGCTCGGGCAAAACTGTCGTGGCGATTGCGGCGATCCTGCTCGCGGTCGAAGCGGGGTATCAAGCCGCTTTCATGGCGCCGACACAAATTCTCGCCGAGCAACATTACGCGGTTTTGCGCCGTTGGCTCGAGCCGCTCGGCGTGAAGTTGTCGATCCGCACCGCGACGCGGCAGGAGGAAAGTTTCCTTCCGCTTGTGGAAGGCAACGAGAACGCAGACGTCGTGATCGGGACGCACGCGTTGCTCTACGAAAGTGTTTCGTTTGGAAATCTCGGCCTCGCGGTGATCGACGAGCAGCACAAGTTCGGCGTTGCGCAGCGCGCGCGCCTA
>QHOZ01000030.1:10567-16505 GCA_003219495.1 Verrucomicrobiota bacterium
CGAAATGCCGAGTGGCCGCGGAAAAATCGTTACTGCGGCGCGCGATTCGTCGAAACTTGGCGAAGTCTTGAGTTTCTTGCGCAAACAACTGGAAAGCGGTCGCCAGGCTTATGTCGTTTATTCATTAATCGACGAGAGCGAAAAGCTTCAGGCCAAAGCCGCCGCGACGGAATACGAGCGCTGGCGGGAGCGACTGCACCCGTACGGCTGCGAGCTTTTGCATGGCCGAATCGCCGGGCCGGAGAAGCAGCAGATCATGGAGCGCTTTCGCCGCGGTGAAACGAAGGTGTTGATTAGCACAACGGTCATTGAAGTCGGCGTTGATGTTCCAAACGCGACCGTGATGCTGATCGAGAACGCGGAGCGGTTCGGTTTGGCGCAGCTTCATCAACTCCGCGGCCGAATCGGTCGCGGCGAACACAAGTCGTACTGCATCCTGCTGAGCGACGAACCGAGCTCGGAAGCAGCCGCGAAATTGGCAGTGCTGGAAAAAACGGGCGACGGTTTTGCCGTGGCCGAAGCTGACTGGGAATTGCGCGGCCCGGGCGATTTGTTAGGCACGGCGCAGAGCGGGTTGCCCGTGCTCAAGATCGGCGATTTGCGAAAAGACGCGCAGCTGATGCAGCGCGCGCGAACCAGTGCGATGTCGAACTTCGACATGGATCCGCAACTGGGATGGCCGGAGAATCAACGTTTCCGCCGTTTGATTGTCGAAAAACAGGGGCGCACATTTTCGAACGTTAGCTGATGAAAAACTTACTTAAATTTTTTGCATTCGTGGCGGTGCTTAGCCTCGCCATTTCGGCCCTCTACGATTATCGGATGAGACACGGCGGTCTCGGCGTGAGCCAATCGCGAACGACGCCCGAAAAATACACGCTCGCCGATAAGCCGAACATCGACTCCAGCCAAGTCGCTTCCCTCGAAGCGTTGAATCGCGAACGGCGCGCATTGGTCAACGCGGTGGTTCCCGCCGTCGTCGCGGTCAAGACGAGCAAGAAAGTCGCGATTGAGCGCCAGAATCAGCTCGACCCGTTCGGATTTTTCTTTCGCCGCCCGCACGGCTACCAAAATCCAAACGAGGAGGCGATGGTTCAGAGTTCGTTAGGCTCAGGCGTCATCGTAACTAATGAAGGCCACATCATCACGAATAATCACGTCGTCGATCAAGTGGACGAGATCGAAGTGCAATTGAGCGACGGGCGCTCGGAAAAGGCGCGCCTCGTCGGCGCGGATGATCAGGTTGATCTCGCAGTGCTCAAGATCGACAACCCCGGAGTGAAGCCGCTTAAGTTCGCGGATTCAGACGCAGTGCAAACGGGCGACTTCGTTCTCGCGATCGGCAATCCGTTTGGTTTTGAGGAAACCGTGACCGACGGGATTGTCAGTTCAAAAGGACGGCCAAACCGCGCGGATGTGTTCAGCGAGTTGATTCAAACAAACGCTGCGATCAACCCCGGCAACAGCGGCGGACCGTTAATCAATTTGCGCGGCGAAGTGGTCGGGATTAACACCGCGATCATTTCGCGCAGCGGAGGCTCGCAGGGAATCGGTTTCGCGATTCCATCGAATACCGTCCGCACGGCGTTAGAGAGTCTGTTGAAGAAGGGCCGGATCATTCGCGGCTATCTCGGAATTCAAATGCGCGTTCCGCAAAACGGACAGCCGCCTGCTCCGGGCGAAGTGGTGGTGGACGAAATTGTGCCCGGCTCGCCTGCGGAAGATGCGCATCTGCAAAAAGGCGATGTGATCCGCAAGTTCGACGGCCGCGAAGTGAAAAGCTTTAACGATCTACGCAATCTTGTTTCGCAGACCGATTTGAACAAGAAAGTGGATTTGGAAATTGTTCGCGCCGGCAAACCGATGACGGTTTCGACGCAGATCAAAGAACAGCCTGCCGGTTATTTAGCCGGGCAGACGAATCGGAATCCGCAACAGCCGCAGCCGGCGCCGCGTTCGCCGCAAAATCCCGGCGACCAGGATGAGAACGGAGGCGAGAACGCGCTCTCCGGAATTCACGTTGGTGAATTGACACCCGCGCTCGCGCGCCAGCTCGATCTGCCAAACGGCGTGCGCGGCGTCGTCGTGACCGATGTCGATGCGGGCGCAGGCATCGGCGATTTGCAGAAAGGCGACGTGATTGAGCAAGTGAATCAGCAATCGATTGGCTCCGTGGCCGATTTTAACAAAGTCGCCCAGACAGCGGATTCGAGTCAGCCGATGGTCCTGTCGGTTTGTCGCCACCGCGTCCGTTCTTTCCTCGTTTTGCGCCCGCGCTGAGTCGGTGTAGCCACGCCGATCTGCGGCGTCGGGAGAGACGGGCCAGAGGCCCGTGGCTACAAAAGTTCGGCAATTTGGACCGCGTTGAGCGCTGCCCCTTTGAGCAATTGGTCGCCTGAGACCCAGAACGCGAGACCATTTTCCAGCGCGCAGTCGCGACGAACGCGACCGACTTCGCAATTGTCTTTCCCTGCAACATTCAGCGGCGTCGGGTAACGATTCTTTTGCGGTTCATCCACTAATTCCAATCCCGGCGCTTTGGCCAAAACTTCGCGCGCTTGCTCGACCGAAACTTTTCTCTCGAACTCAGCGCTTACCGCCACCGAATGTGCGCGATAAACTGGAACTCGAACGCACGTGATCGATGCGCGGAACTCCGGCACATGCATGATCTTGGCGCCTTCGTTTTGAAATTTCATCTCCTCTTTCGTGTAACCGCTCTCCAGGAAAACGTCGACGTGCGGCAAAACGTTAAACGCGATCGCGTGCGGATAAACTTTCGGCGTTGATTGTCGATCTTCCGCCGCGGCGGCGACTTGCTCTTTGAGCTCATTGATCGCGCGCTGGCCGCTGCCTGAAACCGCCTGATAGCTTGATGCGAACACCCGCTTCACTCCAAACGCGCGATGCAACGGATAAATCGCCATCAACGCGACGGCGGTGGTGCAATTCGGATTCGCAATTATGCCCCGATGTAGTTTCACGTCGTCGGGGTTGATCTCCGGAATCACCAGCGGCACTTCCGGATCCATTCGAAACACGGAGGAATTGTCGATCGCGACCGCGCCTGCCTTTTGAGCAATCGGCACGAACTTTCGCGAGATGTCGCCGCCCGCGCTGAAAAATGCGATGTTGATCTTATCGAACGAATCTTCACGCAATTCTTCGATGGTGATCGGACTGTCGCGGAATTGGATCTTCATGCCTGCCGATTTCCCAGAGGCGAGCGCGCGGATGCTCGCGACCGGAAAATTCCGGCGTTCCATCACCCGGAAAAACTCCGCGCCGACCGCTCCGGTCGCACCAACTACGGCGATGTGATATTCTTTGCCCACCGCGGCAAATTGTAAGGCCGCTCTTGCACGATGCAAAGTGGACGAACCAAGATCGACATCTCGCTCAAGGACCAGCTGCTCACGCTTACTCGAGACGGCGAGGAGGTGCGCTCATTTCCGATTTCCAGTTCACGCTTTGGAATTGGCACCGAGGAGGGGAGCAACAAAACGCCGATGGGGAATTTCCGGATCGCGGAGAAAATCGGGCACGAGGCAGAGCCGGGGACGATTTTTAAATCCCGGGTGCCGCTTGGCCCTGAAGACCCGCTTCCGGACACGGAAGATTTCGTGACCACGCGAATCCTCTGGCTCGACGGCTTGGACGCAGAAAACGCAAATACGCGCGACCGCTACATTTACATTCACGGAACGAAGCACGAGGACAGGGTCGGGATACCTGACAGCCACGGCTGCATACGGATGCGCAACGCGGATGTGATCGAATTATTTGATCTGGTAGATGAAACCACGCAGGTGGTCATCCGCGAATAGTTTATAACAGCAGACATCTAAAAAAGCGTTGCTTCGAGGGTATTCCACGCCTAGAACAACGGAGCAATTAACTGAAAGGAGGCGAGATTAGATTGAATTACATCAAAGCGATCATGATCATGGCCGTTTTAGCGGGCGCGCTCAGCTTGGGCGCATGCGCTCAACACAAAGAAGCGGCTGCAACAACGACCACACAGTCAAGTTATCACAAATAAATAACCGCCGTGGCACGGGCTTCCAGCCCGTGGCGCCGCCAGTCCGGTTTCGGACCATCGGCCGGACGCCGCTGCCACGACAGTTACGAAAATTGGCCAGGTCGCTTTGGCGGCCTGGTCTTTTTCATTTAAATTGGACGCGTGAATTTCAGAGCCGCCCTGATCTTCGCTTTCACTGCGTGTGCGAGTCTCGCGTCCGCCGAGGATGAAAAATCCATCGCCGGCCTTCGCGATGCGTTGATTGCGCTTTCGCCGCGTACGGTCGATCCGCGCGAAGCGGCGTTGATTTCGGAGACCGCCCACCGCACCTCGCGGCAATGCGCGCACGACTACGGCGTTCACGGGGATCCTGCGGTTCACAATTTTCTTATCCATATCGGCGCAAGGAAAAAAGGGATCTGCGCGGATTATACCCGCGACATCGGCGCGAAATTGAAGGAGCTGCATTTGAAGACGCTCGTGCTGCATTGGGGCGCGGCCTGGCCGAAAGAGTCGGATGAAAACAACGCGCTCGTTGTGACGGCGCAGAATCAGCCATTTCTCGATGGCATCGTTCTCGATGGCTGGCGGCGCGGCGGCCGTTTGTTTTGGTGCAAAGTAAGAGACGACAAAGAATACGAGTCCGGCCGTCACGGATTTCTCGGTCATCTCGGCGGCGGCACGCGAACCGGCATCACCGCGTGGAAGGAGGATTTGCAGGAAAGCGCGTCGTTGCAGGATTCATCGCAGGCTAAATCAGGCACCGACCGCAAACGTTAGACGCGGCCGCTTCCATTTGTCCAAGTTGTCGCTAGGATTTGCGCATGGAATTGAGCGGTAAACCGCTTTCCCTTGAAGAAATCGCCGCCGTTGCGCTCGGCTCGGAACCTGTCGCGATCGCAGCCTCGGCGTTGCCACGAATTTCCGCATCGCGAAAAGTCATCGAAGACATCGTGAATCGCCGCGACGCCGTCGTTTACGGCGTCAATACCGGTTTCGGCAAACTTGCCGACGTTCGAATTCCCCGCGAAGAACTCGCCGCGCTCCAATTAAATCTCGTTCGCAGTCACGCGTGCGGAATCGGTAACCCGCTTTCGGAGCCGGAAGTGCGCGCCATGATGTTGCTGCGCGCGAACGTTCTCGCGCTTGGGCTCAGCGGCATTCGCGCGGAAGTAATCGAGCTTCTTTGCGAAATGTTGAACGCGCGCATCCACCCGGTCGTGCCGGAAAAAGGATCGGTCGGCGCAAGTGGTGATCTCGCGCCGCTCGCGCATCTCGCGCTTCCGTTGATCGGCGAAGGCGAAGTTTTTTTCGAGAGCAAACGAATGCCGGCCGCCGACGCGCTGAAAGGCGCGAAATTGAAACCGGTCGAGCTCGGAGCCAAAGAAGGTCTCGCGTTGCTCAACGGCACTCAGGCGATGCACGCCGTCGGTGGATTGTCGATCTTTCGCGCGAAACGTTTGGCGAATATTGCCGATGTCGCCGGCGCGATGACGCTCGAAGGTTTGCGCGACACTCCGGCTGCGTTCGATCCCCGCTTGCAGGATGCACGTCCGCATTCCGGACAAAAAATCGCCGCCGCGCATTTGATGTCGATCCTGCGCGATAGCGAAATCCGCGAGTCACATCGTGAAAACGATACGCGCGTGCAGGACGCCTACAGCGTCCGTTGTATGCCGCAGGTCCACGGCGCGGTGCGCGACGTTCTCACGCATTGCGAAGAGATTTTGTTGATTGAGTCTTCGTCCGCGACGGACAACCCGCTCGTGTTCGCCGAGACCGGCGATGTTGTTTCCGGGGGGAATTTTCACGGCGCGCCCTTGGCGTTCGCTTTCGATTATGCCGCCATCGCCCTCACCGATTTGTTGAACATCAGTGAACGCCGCATCGATCGCCTAACGAATCCTGACAAAAGCG
>QHOZ01000030.1:16546-17565 GCA_003219495.1 Verrucomicrobiota bacterium
CGAAGGGCTGCCGGCGTTTCTGGCGCACAAACCCGGCGTTGAATCCGGTTTCATGATCGCGCAGGTCGCGGCCGCATCGCTGGTGAACGAAGCGCGCGTGCTCGCGCATCCTGCGAGTTGCGACAACGTGACGACTTCGGGCGGCAAGGAAGATCATGTGTCGATGGGGATGACCAGCGCGCTCAAACTCCGGGCGATTGTCGACCTTGCCGAAAATCTTCTCGCGATCGAATTGCTCGCCGCCGCGGAGGCGCTCGAGCATCGGCGGCCGTTGAAGGGCGGCAAAGGAGTTGAGGATGCGTTCGCGCTCGTTAGGCAAGTTGCACCCGCGCTGACGAAAGATCGCTCATTGTCCGGCGACATCGCCAAAGTGGCCGGGCAGGTTCGCGCAGGTAAATTCGACGAAATATGAGCGGCAGGAGAATCATTACCGCACCGCGCGGCAGTGAGCTGAGCTGCAAAGGCTGGCACCAGGAGGCGGCGATGCGGATGCTGATGAACAATCTTGATCCGGACGTCGCGGAAAATCCGGACCAACTCATCGTTTACGGCGGCACCGGCCGCGCCGCGAGAAGTTGGGATGCGTTCGATGCGATCGTTCGTTCGCTCAAAGATCTCGAGAACGATGAATCGCTTCTCATTCAATCCGGCAAACCGGTCGGCAAATTTAAAACACACGACGAAGCAATTCGAATCTTGTCGGCAATTGGAACAACTACGAACAATTCAACCGACTCGAGCGACTCGGCCTAACGATGTACGGCCAAATGACGGCCGGTTCGTGGATTTACATCGGCAGTCAGGGGATCGTGCAAGGGACCTTCGAAACGTTCGCCGAGGCGGGACGAAAACATTTCGGCGGATCGCTCGAGGGAAAGTTTGTTCTCACCGGCGGCCTCGGCGGCATGGGCGGCGCGCAACCGCTCGCCGCGACAATGAACGGCGCGCTTTTTCTCGGCGTCGATGTCGATCCATCGCGGATCGAGAAACGATTAAAGAGCGGTTACTGCGACAAGATC
>QHOZ01000190.1:0-3752 GCA_003219495.1 Verrucomicrobiota bacterium
GTTCTTTTCCATGGTCGAGATGGCCGAGACAGGCTGATCGGGATCGATCGACGCGATCTCGCGTTTCACTGCGTTCACGAGCGAGAGCGGGTCGCCGCCGGCGACGCGAACCAGCAGGGTGACGTCTTCGTTCGGGAATTGCGCGACCGGCAGATGAATCTGCGGAAAGCCGAGCTTCTCAACGTTCTCTTCGCCGGGCGCTTCGTTGCGCGTCCGCGGAACGATCCCGACGATGGTGAGCGGGGGCGGATCCTTCTTCAACGTCTGGTTGTTATCGAGCTGTTTGCCGATCGGGTCCTGGCCAGGGAAGAATTTTTTGGCGAGACTTTCGTCAATGATGATCGCGGTTTGCCTGCCCGCTGCTTCCTCGGGTCCAAAAGCGCGCCCGCGCAGGATCGGCATGCCGAGGACCTTGAAGTAATCGGGCGAGACCATGTTCATCTCGGCGGAGGGTTCCTTGCCGTGTTCGTAGGGCGGCGTGCCGGTGATGTGAAAGGAGCTGTCCCATTCGGTGTCGTCGAACGGCGTGTTGACGCCAATGGCGGCGGCGGCAACGCCAGGAAGGGCGGCGACCTTGGGGAGCAGCTTGTCGAAAAATGCGTTGCCCTTTTCTTCCGTGTTATAACGCGCGCTCGGCAGCGCGATCGTCATCGTCAAAATGTTCTTCGGGTCGAATCCGAGCGGCGCCTGCTGCGCCTGCCAGAAACTTTTCAGCATGAGTCCGCCGCCGGCGAGAAGGACCACCGCGAGCGCGACCTGGGTGACGACGAGCCCGGCGCGAGCGCGCTGTTTTGCCAGGCCATCACTGCTGCCGCGCGCGCTTTCATGTAAGGCGAGCGCGAGCGAGCTGCTCTTCGAAATTCGCCAGGCCGGCCAGATGCCGACGAGGACGCCGGAAATGATTGCGACCACGACGGTGAAGATCAGCGCGGCGAGATCGATCCGGGTCTCCTGGAAACGCGGGACACTGCGTGGACTCAAGGCCAGAATCGCGTCGAGACTCCAGATGGCGAGGAGCACACCCGCCAGCGCGCCCAGCAACGCGAGCACCGCGCTTTCCGTGAGCACTTGTCGCGTCAAACGCCAGCCGCTCGCGCCGAGCGCGCTCCGGACAGCGAGCTCTTTCCCGCGAACGAGCATGCGGGCGAGCTGAAGGTTCGCCACGTTCGCGCAGGCGATGAGCAGGACGCACACGACCGCGCCCAGCAACATGTAGAGACTCTGGCGATATGTGCCGACAGAAGATTCCAGGAGACGCTGAAGCGTGACGCGGCGTCCGGTGTTTGAGTCCGGATATTTTTACTCGAGCGCGGCGGCGATCGTGTCCATGTCGGCGTTTGCCTGCTCAAGGGTCGCCCCGGGTTTCAATCGACCAATGGCGCCGAGGCCTGGATGATTATCGCGGATGAGAGTGCCAGGTTGGGCGCGGAAGTCCCCGAGCGTGACGTAAATTTCCGCGAGCCGCGGCAACTGCACGATCGAGGGCAACACGCCGATGATCTCGTACGGCACGCTATCGATGAGGAGCTGTTTGCCGAGCACATCGTGCGACGCGCCGAAGCGTGTCCGCCATTCGGTCCTTTCGGGACATCATCGGCCTCGGTGAAATCGCGGCCGAGCTGGGGCGCGACGTTGAGCACCTTCAGAAAATTAAACATGACCCGGCCGCCGCCGATTCGTTCCGGCGCGATCCCGCCCTTCGGCGTGGAGACGTTGTAGGATTCGCGATGAAACAGCGCGATGTCCGTAAAACTGTGCTGCGCGGCTCGCCAGTCGAGGAAGTTAGGATAACTGACCGAACCGGATGGAAACGTCGGCGTGCGTTCGCGAATGTTGATCAGTTGTTCCGGCTGCGGGTAGGGCAACGGACGAAGGAGAACAGCGTTGACGACGCTGAAGATCGCGGTGTTCGCGCCAATGCCGAGAGCAAAGGCGAGGATCGCGAGCACGGCGAAGCCCGGCTGTTTCGCCATCATGCGAAATGCGTAGCGAATGTCAGAGAGTAAAGTTTGCATCTGTTCGTTAGGCTAAGAGAAATGACGAATTACCGAATGACGAATGACGAATGAATGACGAAATCCGAATGACGAAGAGCGTGTGCGCTGAAATTCGTGCTTCGTCATTTGTTCATTCCTTCGTCATTCGTCATTCGTGCTTCGTCATTCTGCGCGCAGCGCATTCACCGGATTCACTTTCGTTGCCCGCCGCGCCGGAATGTAGCATGCGAGCAAGGCAATTAATCCGAGAAGCAGCGCGAGGCCAAAATAAGTGGTCGGGTCGGCGGCCGTAACGCCGAAGAGGAGGCTCGTCATGATCCGGGTAGCAGCAAACGCCGCGATCAGCCCAAGAACAAGGCCGCTGCCGGCGAGCAACATTCCCTGGCCGACGACCAGTTTGAGGACGTCACCCGCGCTCGCGCCCAGGGCCATCCGGACGGCGATCTCATGGGTGCGTTGGGTAACGGAATACGAAATCACACCGTAGATTCCGACTGCGGCGAGAACGAGCGCCACTGCGGCGAGGATCGTAATGAGAAGCATGTTGAAACGCGGGCGCGCGATCGATTTTTCGAGGACCTGCTCGGCCGTGCGGACGTTGTAAAGCGGCTGTTGCCGATCGAGCGACCAGATTTTTTCGCGAATTGTTCCGAGCATCGCCGTCGGTTCACCCGCCGTTTGAACAATGAGCGTCAAGGCGCGCCGCGGCGTCTGCCGATAGGATGTGTAGAGCTGGCCGTACGGTTCCTCGTTCAAGCTGATCCCGCGCACATCGCCGACGACGCCAACCACCGTGTACCATTGCACGTCCTTCGCCTGCGGATCGCCGAACGTCAGCCGTTTCCCGACCGGATCCTGACCCGGGAAATATTTCTTCACCAATGTTTCGCTGACCACGATCGCATCCGGTTGGCCGGCCACATCGTGTTCGTTCAGAAATCGGCCGCTCCGGAGCGGAATTTGCATCGTCCGAAAATAATCGGGACTAACAACGCGCGTTTCGGCGTCCGGCGTGCGGTCGGTGGGAGCGAGCAGCCGACCTTCGACCGCGAATGCGAGAAAATTCGCCCCGCCACTCAACGGCAAGCCTTCGGACACGGCGGTCGATTGGATTCCAGGTTGTTGCCCAAGCGCGCCGAGCAATTGATCGAAGAAATTAACCGTTTGCTGGTCTTCCTTGTATTTGGACGAAGGCAACGCGAGGTCGACGCAAAGCAGGTGCTCCGAGTTGAAGCCGGGACGGACTTCCTGGAGCCGGATAAAACTGCGGATCAAGAGTCCGGCGCCGACCAAAAGCACGAGCGAGAGCGCGATCTCCGCCACTGCCAAGGCGTTGCGCAAACGCCGGCCAGTCGTGCTTTCGGCGGCGCTGCGTCCGCCTTCTTTCAAAGTGTTGTTCAAGTCGGGTCGTGACGCGGTCAACGCCGGGACGAGGCCGAAGAGAATGCCGGTAATCACCGAGACGCCGAGCGTGAAGAAAAGGACATCGCGATCGATCGAGATCGAGCCCAGGCGCGGAATATTCCCGGGACTGAGCGCCAGCAGCGCCTGGATTCCCCACCACGCGAAGAGCAAGCCGAGCCCGCCGCCGCAAAGCGAGAGCACGATGTTCTCGGTCAACAATTGGCGCACGACGCGACCGCGCGAAGCTCCGAGCGCCGCGCGAATGGCGATCTCGCGTTGGCGCGACGATGCGCGAGCCAGCAACAGGTTCGCGACGTTCGCGCACGCGATCAAAAGCAGAAACGCGACGGC
>QHOZ01000190.1:3865-4796 GCA_003219495.1 Verrucomicrobiota bacterium
GAAAGTCGCCGCGGCGCGAGTTCCGCATGTTGTCGCTCACCGCGAGCGGCAACCAGAGCTGCATCGTTTTCGTAGCCTCGGGAATCGGATCCTGGAAACTCGCCGGAAGAATCCCGACAACAGTATGCGCGTTTCCGCTGATCAAGATTTGCTGGCCGATAATTCTGGGGTCACCGCCGAAACGCCGTTGCCAGAGCGCGTGGCTCAGAATGACGACGCGATTTTTCCCGGCCTCCATTTCTTCTGGCAAAAATTTGCGTCCCAGAGCCGGCTCGATGCCGAGGACACTAAAGAAGTCGCCCATGACAACACCGCCGGGCAGCCGTTCCGGCTCGCCTTCGCCCCGGGTTAGGATTGGCGAGGTTTGGGCAAAACCGCCCATCATCTGGAATGATTGCGCCTGCTGCCGCCAATCGGCGTAATCCGGATACGAGGCGTTTTCTTTCGGGATGTCGTTGAGCGGATTCGTTCCCCAAATCCAGACCAATTCTTCCGGCGCCGGATAGGGTAGCGGACGGAGCAGGACGGCGTTGACGACGCTGAAGATCGCGGTGTTCGCGCCGATGCCGAGCGCGAGCGCGAGAATCGCAATCAGAGAAAAAGCGCGGTGGTTGAAGAGTGGGCGAAGCGCGTATCGGATGTCTTTGGTTAACGTTTCCATCGATTCATTCGTTAGGTTGGCGGGGCCCGAAAAATTTATTCTGCGCGCAGCGCGACAATCGGATCCACCCGCGTCGCGCGCCGCGCCGGCAACCAGGCCGCGAGAAACGCGACGATCGTGACGAGCAGCATGATCGCGATGAACGTCACCGGATCGGACGCGCCGATGCCGAAAAGAAGACTGTTCAATAATCGGGTGGCGGCGAACGCGCCCGCCACTCCGATCGCGAGACTGATTGCAACGACGGCCATGGCCTGGCCGACGACGAGG
>QHOZ01000189.1 GCA_003219495.1 Verrucomicrobiota bacterium
TAGCGGCGTGTGAAGGCGCGCTCTTGATCGTCGATGCCGCACAAGGCGTGGAGGCACAGACGGTAGCAAACGTTCACCTCGCGCACAAACAAGGCCTAACGATTGTGCCGGTGATCAACAAAATCGATCTGCCCAATGCGGACATCGCTTCGGTACATCGACAACTGGAAGAGATTCTCGCGATTCCGGCCGAAGAAGCGATCGATGCGAGCGCGAAAATGGGAATCGGAATCGAAGAAATTCTCGAAGCGATCGTGCATCGTATTCCGCCGCCGGAAAAGCCTAACGACGAAATTTTGCGCGCGCTCGTGTTCGATTCGGTCTTCGATGTTTATCGCGGTGTCGTCGGCTACGTGCGTCTCGTCTCCGGCCACATGCAGCCGGATCAGGCGATCAAATTGATGCGCAACGACGTCCGCTACGAAATCAAAGACGTAGGCGTGTTCACGCCGAAAATGTACGCGCAGCCGCGATTGAATGCGGGCGATGTCGGTTACTTCATCGCAAACATCAAGACGACGGCGGAATTAAAAATTGGCGACACCGTGACCGATCAGCGAAATCCGGCGAAGGAACCGTTGCCGGGATTTCAGGAAATTCATCCGATGGTGTTCAGTGGAATTTATCCGATTAACACCGGTGACTTCGAACATCTGAAAACGGCGATCGGCAAGCTGCGCTTGAACGATTCGGCGTTCGTTTATCAACCGGAGAGCTCGGTCGCGCTCGGTTTCGGATTTCGTTGCGGATTTCTTGGTCTGCTGCACATGGAAATTATTCAAGAGCGATTGCGGCGGGAGTACGACATGGACATCATCGCGACGTCGCCGTCAGTCATTTACGAAGTCGTGAACACCCGCGGCGAAGTGCTCTTGATCGACAATCCCGCGCACTTGCCTGATCCGAGCCTGATCGAAGAAATCCGCGAGCCGATTGTGAAAGCGTATGTGCTTTGCCCTAACGAAAACATCGGCGACATCCTGCAATTGATTTTGGAGAAGCGCGGATTGATGGACCACACCGAGACGCTGGACACGCGCCGCGTGATGTTGCATTGCGAGCTGCCGCTCAACGAAATCCTCGTCGATTTTAACGACAAGATTAAATCGATCACGCGCGGTTACGGTTCGATGGATTACGAGCACTCCGGTTATCGCGCGGCGAAATTGGTGAAGCTCGATTTGCTCGTGAACGGCGAACCGGTGGACGCGTTCTCGACGATCGTCCACAAAGATCGCGCGGAGAGCAGGGGACGACAGCTCGCCTCGAAGTTGAAGGAAGTGATTCCGCGACAACTCTATCAAGTCGCGATCCAGGCGGCGATCGGTGGGAAAATCATTGCGCGCGAAAGCGTTTCCGCCTTGCGAAAAAACGTGACCGCGAAATGCTACGGCGGCGACATCACGCGGAAACGAAAACTCTTGGAGAAACAAAAGGAAGGTAAGAAACGGATGAAGAGCATCGGCAAGATCAACATTCCTCAGGAAGCGTTCATCGAGGTGCTCAAAGCGCAGTAAATCGCTTGCTCTCACTCATGCTCACTACCCAAACACGCGGAGCACGAGTAAGAGTGGGAGCAAGATCAAGAGATTAAGATCGACATGTTCACGCCGCGCTACATTAAACACAGCAAGCTGCTCGTGCGGCATGCCGAGAAATATCTGCGTTACAAGCGAGATATTCTCGAGCCGGCCAGTTACGATTTGATCGCGGCCGACATTCGCCGGTTGCGCGCCGCGTTGAAGCAGCACGATCGCAAACAGATTGAAGCGCGCGCGGAAGATCTCGACGCGAAGCTGCACGAACTGATGCCGGTGACGTGGGAATCGCATTGGCGCGAGAACGTCGAAGTCATTCTGGTGGCAATTGTCGTGGCGGTGGGAATTCGCTCATATTTCCTGCAGCCGTTCAAGATTCCGACCGGCTCAATGCAGCCGACATTGAACGGAATCATCGGCCATCCGATGGCGCAGCCGCCGCCAAACATCTTGCAACAAGTGGCGGAATTTATTTTGCGCGGCCGCAATTACATCAACGTCGTTTCAAAAGAGGACGACGAGATCCTCAGTATTCAACCGCACAAATTTTCATTCTTTTTCACATTCTCCCGAATTAAATGCATGCACCAAGAATTCGATTGGGTTTATTGCCCACCGGATCAATTGCGCGACAACTTCAGGGTTTCTCCGGGAATTCGCTACCGGAAGAACGAAGTGATCGCGCGCGGCGCGGTCGATACCGGCGATCAGGTTTTTGTGGACAAGTTCAGCTACAATTTTGTGAAACCGCATCGCGGGGACGTTTTTGTTTTTCGGACGAAAAATATTCAGGAGATCGGCGATCAAACGCAGTTTTACATCAAGCGCCTCGCCGGTTTGCCGAATGACACATTGCGAATCCAGCCGCCGAATTTGTACGCCAACGGCGCCTTGGCCCAAGGCTACGGATTTGAGCGAGTGATGAGCGCGAAGGACGGCTACCGTGGCTACAGTCCGGGCAGCAGATCATTGAGCGATCCGCATAAAACGTTTCAGGTACCGGACCACTGCTATTTCGCGATGGGCGACAACAGCTACAACAGTTACGACAGCCGATATTGGGGGCCGGTGCCGGAGAGGAATTTAGTCGGCCGCGGATTGTTTGTTTACTGGCCGTTCATTCCGCACTGGGGACTGATTCGTTAGGCCTAAACATGTTCTCGGGTCTATCCCGCTTTTACCCGCTGATCGGGTTTTTGAGCGGCTACATCATCGTCCTGCTCTTCAATCCTGTCCGCGTCGCATTGCGCGATGGTTTTCGCTGTCTGCTCCGTTACAAGCGCGTCTGGCTCACTTTTGTTTTGCTCGGCTTCGCTTATTTCGTGTTTCAATTTTCAATCTTCACGCCGTTGCAGGGCACGGCGGATCTCGATCTAGCGCAAAACTTTTCGTTCGGCAGTTGGCATTGGCCGACCTTCTTGGAAGTCTGGCCGGAAGCGCCCTTGCCTTCCATCGAAGGCGTCGCCGGAATTTTCGATAACGCGACAACAACCTATCCGCTCTCGGCGATCGCTGCCGTCATGATGTTGCTGAACTGGCGCGGGTTGCACAGCGCGATGATTCGCGCGTTGACGAAACGTTTTCGCTTTGGCGGTTATGTCATCTACGCGATCCTGCTTTTGAGCGCGATCGCGGCTTTGATCAAACCGATCGTGTACTGGGCGCTTCCACTTTGGGGTGGAATGTTGCCGGCGGCTGAATTGTTGCAGGTTTCCGCGTCCATCGATGCCTTCGCGTTCATCTTCGAATATCTGCTCGGCGTTTACATCCAGGTTTACTTGATCACGGTTTGTTTCGCCTGGATCCGCGGATTGAGCTTTGAAGAGGGCGAGCTCTTCCGGTTCGCGATGCGCCGGTTCAGTTATGTTTTGGAATGGGCGGGCATCGTCGTTTTGATCAGCACACTGATCGTGAGACTGCCGCTGTTGCTAGCCTACTTCATGAATATTCCAGACGTGCTTGATTATCTTCCATTCGAGCGCGCAATCATGAGCGGCCTGATCATCACCTTTTGCTCCATGCAAATCTCGCTCGCCCTGCACAACGAAACGCTGCGGGAGGCGTTGCATGCTCATCGCGAGTTTGTTCGCAATAATGTTCGCCGCGTCGCGTGGTTTCTTCTGATTTGCTGTGTCCACTTTTTCTTTCTCACTGTCGCCGACGCGATCATGCGCGGCGCGATCGCGGACCGTTTGATTGCCAAGGCCGTCTGGGAGTTGATGTTCGTTTTGCTGCGCGGATTTATTACGGGCTGGCTCCTGGCTTCGTGGGTTTGTTTGTTCCGGCGCGGCGAAACCGGCCCAGTTTACCAACAGGCGTGGATTGAATACTGAGCGCAAATGAACGCGGCGAGAATTACCCGAACGAGCAAATCGAATCTCGCGCTCGCTTTTGTGTCGCTTCCAAAAGGGCGCCGGCGTGACATCACCACCTTCTACGCGTTTTGCCGTGTCATCGATGACATCGCGGACGATGTCGATCTTAGCGTGGAGGAAAAGCAGCGGCGGCTGACCGTTTGGCGCGGATCTTTGCGCGCTG
>QHOZ01000191.1 GCA_003219495.1 Verrucomicrobiota bacterium
ATCATCGCCCACGCGCCGACTCGCACGACGCCAATTACTCCGAGAATCAGGCCAAGAGCCGCTCCGGCTTGAATTTCGCGACGCATCACGCGCCACCAATCTCGCAGCGTGACTTCGCCGAGCGCCATCGCGCGGATCATCAGGGTGGATGCTTGCGAACCGGAATTGCCGCCGCTCGAAATGATCAGGGGCAAAAACAACGCGAGCACGAGCGCTTTGGCGAGCTCGTCCTGATAATTCGCCATCGCGGTGGCGGTCAGCATTTCACCGAGAAACAAAATCACGAGCCAGACCGCGCGTTTCCGCACCATCTGAAGAAACCCGATTCGCATGTAGGGCTCGTCCAAGGCTTCCATACCGCCGATCTTTTGGATGTCTTCGGTCGCTTCCTCTTCCGCGACGTCGAGCATGTCATCGCTCGTCACAATTCCGACGAGCACGCCGTTGGAATCCACAACCGGCAACGCGACGCGGTCGTATTTACGGAATTCCTGGAGCGCTTCTTCCTGAGAGGCATTCACCTTGAGCGCGGCGAAGTTCTCATCGCGAATCTCGCTCACTTTCGTGTTGAGCGGCCGCAGAAGGAACTCGCGCATGCGGACGTCGTCGATCAACTTGTTATGCTCGTCGACGACGTAAAGGATGTTCAGCGTTTCGCTGTCGCGTCCATATTCACGAACGAAATCGAGGACCTGCTGGACCGTCCAATCCTCGTGGACCGCGATAAAGTCCGGCGTCATCAATCGGCCGACACTGCCTTCGGGATAACCGAGCAACGATTGCGCGATGCGACGTTCGTCGGGCGTGAGCAGCTTGATTAATTTGCGCGCCGCTTCGCCCGGCAATTCCTCGAGCAACGCGGTGCGATCGTCGGGCGACATTTCGTTGAGAATTCCAACGACCTGCTCGTGCGCCATCGCCTTCAACAAATTCTGCTGCTCCTCGACTCCGATGTATTCGAAAACGTCGGCCGCGAGCGCCGCGGGCAGCACGCGAAAAACAATGACCTGCTCGTCCTCCGGAAGATCGAGAATGATCTCCGCGATATCGGCGGGCGGCCATTCTTTGAAGAGCTCGCGCAGCCCGTTGAAATCGCGCGCATCGATCAATGCTTTGATCTCGGGTGCTAATAGTTTGCCGACCATGAAAACCTCCGCGCGCTGCGTCCGAGTTTGTAACATTCCCACTCGCCGAGGGCAATGTTCCGCGCTTGGAATTTGCCGGAAATGATTCCACAGTGTTGGTCTATGCCAGCCGTCGCCTCACTGCCCCTGATTCAACGCGAAATCGGAAAGGACCGGGTGTGCGTGCTGACCTTCGATCGCTCGGAATCGGGCGCGAACATTTTCGATGCGGCGACCATGCGCGAGCTCGGCGAACACGTCGATGCGATTGAAAGCGACACTTCGATTCGCGGTTTGATCATTGCCTCGGCGAAGAAGTCGATCTTCATCGCGGGCGCGGATTTGAAGACGTTGCTCAAACAAGCGCCGACCGGCGAGATGCGCGAGTTCATCGCCGAAGGCCAACGCGTGTTCAATCGAATCGCGGCGCTGAACATTCCGACGGTCGCGGCGATTCACGGCGCGTGCGCGGGGGGCGGTTATGAAGTGACGCTCGCGTGCGATTGGCGCGTCGCTTCGGACGATCCCGCAACGCGGAAGCACGCGCTTGCCGCGATTGATCGGCGAAGAAAACGCTGCCGAAGTGATTTTGAAGGGGAAACTTTATTCGGCGAGCGAAGCGTTAAAGCTCGGCCTCGTGGATGAAGTCGCGTCGCGCGAACATTTGCTCGACGCCGCCCGGAAAAAACTGAGTGAAGGAAAACGGCCCGAATCGAAAATTCAATCCTCAAAAGGAAAAACGCCGTCGGCGGCCGATCCGAAATCGGCGCGCGCTCGCGCGTTGGGCGTCATCATGACCGGCGCCACGAATCCGATCGACGAATCGCTCAAGCTCGAAGTGGACGCGATTGTCGATCTTGGCAAAACCGAATCGACGCAGAATTTGATTCGAAACTTTTTCCTGGCGGAGAAATACAAAAAGGGAACTTCGAAATCGCAGTTTGCAAAAGTCGCGCATGCGGCCGTGATCGGCGCCGGCGTGATGGGCTCGGGAATCGCGCAATGGCTGAGCTCGCGCGGCGTGACCGTGATTTTGCGCGACGTGAATCGCGAGTTTCTCGATCGCGGCCTCGCCCACGTTGAAAAGATTTACAACGACGCGGTAAAGCGCGGTTTGATGCCTGAAGACAAAGCAAAGCAAGGCCGCTCGCGAATCGTTTGCTCAACCGCGCCGATGGAATTGCGCGACGTGCAATTCATCATCGAAGCCGCGTCGGAAAAGATCGACATCAAGAAGGAGATTTTCAAGGAGCTGTCGATGCAGGCCGGCCCGAAGACGATCATCGCGACGAACACTTCGGCGTTGCCGGTGAGCGAATTGGCCAGGTGCACCGTTTCGGCCGATCACGTAATCGGTCTGCATTTTTTCAATCCGGTCAGCCGGATGAAACTCGTCGAGGTCGTCGTCGGAAAGGAAACAGCGCAGGAAACGAAAGAGCGCGCGCTCGCCTTCACGCGGCAGGTGGCGAAAGTCCCGGTCGTTGTGCGCGACAGTCCGGGATTTTTGGTCAATCGCGTTTTGTTTCCGTATTTGCTCGATGCGGCTGAACTCTTCGAGGCCGGCGTTGACGCGGAGAAAATTGACAATGCGCTCACAAGATGGGGAATGCCGATGGGGCCGCTGCGTTTGATCGACGAGATCGGGATTGATGTGACGGTGGACATCGCGGCGACGCTGGAGAAAGCGTACGGCAAGCGGGATCGCGCGGCGGAAATCCTGAACAAGATGCGCGAGGCGAAATTGCTCGGGCGGAAAAGCGGCGCGGGCTTCTATAAGTATGAAGGCAGGGAGCAATCGCCGAACGAAACGCTCGCCCAATGGCGAAAAGGCAGTGCACCGAAAGGCGATGTCGATCTTGCGAACCGGTTGATGTTCTTG
>QHOZ01000033.1:0-12354 GCA_003219495.1 Verrucomicrobiota bacterium
TGGCGATCAACACCAGCTCGGTGCAATTGATCCCGGCAACGGCGATCGCGATTCTTGCCGCGGCGGGATCGGCGCGGCCGACGGTGATTGTCGGCACCGCGTTCTTCGCAACGCTTTGCGCGGCGAGCGTGGCTGTGATCTCCGCGAAATTTTTCGAGCGATTGTCGATCTTTCGACCGCGACAAACGATGGAGTCTGTTAAGGAAGTTCTGCAGACGTCGCAGCGCATCGTCCCTACCTCATCGGCGGAAGCGTTCGACGACGACACACTCAGCACGCCGCCGCTCTCGCGCCCGGCACCGTGGGGAATGATCGCGCTCGCTTTGCTCACCGTTTTCTTCGTGATGCTTTTCGCGCGAATGGTGATGCCTGATCTGTTTCGCTTGCCGATGCCGGCCGATCCCGCGTTGCAAAATGCATTCGCGCGCATGGTGAATGCGTTGTCGATCCTGGCGATTCCGTTTTTGCTGAGCTTTTTCCCGGTCTACGCGTTCGCGCGCGGGATCAAGGTCTACGACGAGTTCGTGGAAGGCGCGAAGGAAGCATTCAACGTGATCATGCGGATCATTCCGTTCCTAGTGACGATGCTCGTGGCGATTGGAATGTTCAAAGGCGCGGGCGGAATCGATTTGCTCACGAAAATGCTGAGCCCAATCCTCACGCCTCTCGCATTTCCAACCGATCTCGTACCGCTCGCGTTGATGCGGCCACTGAGCGGAAGCGCGACGCTCGCGCTGTTGACCGACATCGTGCATCGGCTGGGGCCGGACCACATCACGAGTTTGATGGCCGCGACCATTTACGGAAGCACCGAGACGACGTTTTATGTGGCGGCGGTTTATTTCGGATCGGTCGGAATCAAGCAGACACGGCACGCAATTCCGGCGGGATTGTTGGCCGATCTGACGGGGGTAATTGCGTCGGTAATCATCTGCCGGGCGGTGCTCTAAGATATCAATTTTACCTGGGGAAAATCACTTTTCCCTATCATTAGCGGGGCGAATTCCTTATCGTCACACTTCCGTAACATTCCCCGAATGATTCAGCGTGATTATTTGATTATCGGCAGCGGCTTGGGCGGCGCGAGCGCGTGCGAAGGCGTTCGCAAGCACGACAAGCGAGGCACCATTACGATCGTCGGCGCGGAGATCATGCCGCCTTACAATCGCTGGATGCTGTCGAAAGATTTCCTGCGCGAGAAAACGCCGCCTTACAAAAAGTTAACGCATTTCGATCAGCACTGGTTCGACAGACACAAAATCGAGACCCGCTTCGCGACGATCGTGAAGCAATTCAACATCGAGCGCCGGCTCGCGGTGCTCGGCAACGGTGAGAGCATTGAGTTCAACAAAGCGTGTTTGGCGATGGGCAGCCGGCCGATTCGTCCACCAGTCGCGGGAGTGAACCTCGGAAACGTCATTTATTTGCGCACGGTCCGGGACGCATTGGCGTTGCGCGAGATGGCCCATGCCGAAAGCACGGTGATGGTGATCGGCGGCGGACTGCTCGCGTGTGAGGTGGCGGCGAGTTTGCGACAGCTGAAAATGAAAGTCACCATCATGCATCGCAGCCCGTATTTGCTGAATCGCTATCTCGATTCGCAAACCGGCCCGTGGCTCACCGATTACTTCGCGAAACACGGCATCACGATATTGATCGGAGAAAGCTTGAACGGCTTCGAAGGCAAAACGGTTTTGCGCAACATCCAGACCAAGAGCGGAAATCGAGTGCCCGCCGGACTGGCGGCGGTTTGCTGCGGTGCGGAGCCGAATCTCGATTTGGTTCGCAACACGCCGCTCTCAGGACCGCATGGCTCGCCCGTAACGGAATATCTCGAGACGGAGGAGAAAGGAATTTTCGCGGTCGGCGATCTCGCATTCTATCCGGATCGAATCATGGGCGGCGTGCGACGACAGACGCATTGGGAAAACGCGCGTGAGCAAGGACTGGTGGCCGGCTCGAACATGACCGGCAAAAAACGGATTCGTTACGAGCAACTGCCCTATTTCTGGACCGAGATGTTTGACGTGCGTTTGCATTTCGTCGGCGATTTCAGCATGCAACCGACACGAGTCGATCTTCGCGGCGAGTATCAGAAGAAAAAATTCATCGCTCGCTACTATCAGGGCGAAAAACTGCGCGCGATTCTGCTTTGCAATCAATCGGACAAAGAGGTCGAGAACGCGAAAAAGGAACTGCGGCACGCGCTCGGCAAGTAATCACTCGAAGCCGGCGGGAATTTCCAATTCGCTGTTGCTGACGCGAATCAGTTTCCAATCCGATGGTTTGCTGGACACGTGACGCCAGCGCAACTCGAACGGCGTCCTCAGCGAATTGACGCGTTCCTTGACCATAGCTCCCATCTCCGCGTCGTCACTGACGATCGAGACTTTGCCGCGCCACACGCCCACTGCATTGTCGATCTTACAATCAACATCGGCGGCATTGATTTGGAATTTGCGTCCAAAACCGAGAACCATCCGCATTCGTTCAAGAACGAGAGCGCGATCCTGGTTCCATTGGTCACGATAATCATCGGCAATGAAATCCCCGACCGCGCTCCAATTCTTCGCCTCGATAGCGTGGAAGAGCTTTTGCGTCTGACGCGCGACCTGGCGCTCCCCTTGCCACAACCATGCGCAGTAGAGAGCGATCGCGACGGCGGCGGCGATGCCAACAAACAGGCCAGCGCGAAATTCACTCCGCATGAATGCAATTTTAGCCGCGATCGCCAGATCGTGCATTGATTGGCTCCAGCGCCTGCATTGTCCGCTCGTCCGGTAAGATCGCGCAGGCGAATTTTCAAAATGAAGGTTTGACGCGGCGTGAGTCCATGGGGCATGAACCGTGCTGGAAACGTGCTTTGAGTTATGCTCACTCTGGTCGCCTTTAGCGTGGTGGTAGTCGCCGTGTTACTTTGTGTCTGGTGGGCGTGCCAGAGCGAAACCGATTAGAAAAACAAAGCCGTATGCTGGACCAAGAAGATCTGAAATGGATCGCAGCGACTTCCACTGACCTGAATTCGGTCCTGCAACAGGTCTCGCGCTACGCGGATCTCGCGCGACGACATAAGGGCGAGCACAATTACCTGGATCTTCTCGGCGAACGCGTAGAGCTCGCCTCAAAAACGGCGCAATCGTTGTTCGATCGCGTGACCTCGAAAATTTTGGCGGGTGCTGCGAAAAAATCCGCAGCCGCGCGAAAGAGCGAAGCTGGATTCACGGTGGTGCCTCCACCCTCCGCGGCCGACGCTCGTTCGGAGCGCAGCTCGCGCAAGCCCGAGCAAAAACGAACCGCCGGCGCGCGTCGCGAGCAAAGCGAAGACTACGGCAGCAACGGAGTTCCGGCCGGTGTGCGAATCAAAAACGCGCACGGAGAACGCGAATATCTCTTATTGATCGAAGACGAACCGGACGTGGCCGATCTCGCTTCGGAAATGTTGGCGGAGGAAGGTTACCGCGTTTTGATCGCGCACGATGGCTTCGAAGCGTTGAAAATTTACGAGCAAATGGGCAAACGAATCGGGCTGGTGATTCTGGATTATTTCCTGCCCGTGATCGATGGGGATGCAGTATTTGAAGAGCTGCGCGGGCTTAATCCTTCGGTGCCGGTGGTGTTGAGCAGCGGATTCGCCGAGCAAACGAAGATCGCTTCGATGCTCGCGCAAGGTCTGCGCGGTTTCATTCCGAAACCGTACAGCCGCGAGAAGTTGCTCGAACAGGTTCGTTCGACCCTCGACGCGGCTCGCCAGGCCGTTCGTTGATCCGCGCAGTAGCTTAGCGAGGCCGTCGCCGCTGAATCCCCGCCCAGTGGCATCAATTTAGCTTCTCAACGTGCGACGCTCATGGCTCGCATTGACGCCTTTTTTAAGCTGATGACGGAGCAGAAGGCTTCCGATCTTCATCTTTCCACCAACAATTCGCCGATGTTGCGCATCAACGGCGATTTGGTGCGCGTCGATTTCCCCGCGATGAAAAACGACGAGCTCAAGGCGATGGTCTACGAGATCGCGCCGGAAGGGAAGATCAAGGAGTTCGAAGAAAAGCTCGATGTCGATTTTGGCTACGAGGTCCCGGACGTGATGCGTTACCGCGTAAATTTCTTTCAGCAGAAATATGGAATCTCGGCGGTGTTTCGTTCGATCCCGTCACAAGTGCTCACGGTTGAAGACCTCGGGTTGCCATCGGTCTTAAAAAGATTTCCAATGCTGAAAAAGGGAATGGTCCTTGTCACCGGCCCGACCGGTTCCGGTAAATCGACCACGCTGGCGGCGATGATGGACTACGCCAATCTGCATCGCCACGATCACATCATCACGGTGGAAGACCCGATTGAATTCGTGCACCGCAGCCAGAATTGTCTGGTGCAACATCGCGAAGTCGGCATGCACACCCGATCATTTGCCAATGCGCTACGCGGCGCGTTGCGTGAAGATCCGGACGTCATTCTCGTGGGTGAAATGCGCGATTTGGAGACGATCGAGCTCGCGCTGACCGCGGCCGCGACGGGTCACTTGGTTTTCGGCACCTTGCACACGACCAATGCGGCCAAAACAGTCGATCGCGTGATCGACGTATTCCCGACGACGCAGCAAAACCAGATTCGCACGACGCTGGCCGAATCACTCAAGGGCGTTATTGCCCAGAACCTTTTCAAGAGGATCGACAAACCGGGCCGCGTGGCGGCGTTGGAAATCCTGGTCGTCGACACCGCCATCGCGAACTTGATTCGTGAAGGAAAGACGCACCAGATCCCCGGCATGCTCCAAGTCGGCAAGAAGAAAGGCAATCAGCCATTGGACGACGCGATCATGGAGCATTTGCGGCACGCGCGGATTTCGCCGGAAGAAGCGTACGACAAGTGCACTGATAAAAAGAAATTCCGGCAGTTCCTGAAAGAACCGCCCATCGACCAATCGGAAGAATAATCACGACCCATGCGCATTCCTGATCTCGACAGAATCTTGTCGGCCATGCTGAAAACCTACAGCGGCATTTCCGATTTGAACTTTTCGGTTGGTCACCCACTTCAAGTGGAAGATTTCGGCGAGCTCAAACCGGTATATGTCGATCCTCCAATCGAAGCGCTTACTCCGCACCAGACCGAGCAGATCGCGCTCACTTTGATGCAGGGCAATCGCCGCCTGATTTACGATTATCTCACCGGCGGCTCGTGCGATTGCAGCTACGCGCTCGAGGATGAAGCGCGCTTCCGCGTAAATATTTTCCGGCAGCAGGGGCATTTCTCGGTGGTGCTTCGCAAACTGCAAAGCGAGGTACCCACAGTCGAGTCATTGGGGCTGCCGGAAATCTTTCATGAAATCGCCAAGGAAAAAACAGGGCTCGTTCTCGTAACCGGCGCGACGGGCAGCGGCAAAACGACCACGCTGGCGGCCATTCTCGATGAGATTAACCAAACGCAGCCGGTGCACGTCGTTACCCTCGAAGATCCGATCGAGTACGTGCATCCGAAGAAACATGCGACGTTCAATCAGCGCGAGCTCGGTCACGACTTTAACAATTACCCGACGGGTTTGCGCGCCGCGTTGCGTCAGGCGCCGAAAGTTATTCTCGTCGGCGAAATGCGCGACCGGGCCACGGTTGAGATCGCGTTAATGGCTGCGGAAACCGGTCACCTCGTGTTGAGCACGCTCCACACGGTGGATGCGGGCCAATCGATCAATCGTATTCTTGGTTTGTTTTCACTCGGCGAAGAACAGCAGCTTCGCATTCGTCTCGCGGACACGCTGCGCTACATCGTCAGCCAACGTCTCGCGCCGAAAGTCGGTGGCGGTCGGCAATTGCTCACTGAAATCATGGGCCACAATTTGCGCACGCAGGAAGCGGTCGCACTCGGCGAAGGCGAACATCGCAGCTTCTACGAGATCATTGAAGCGAGCTCGCCATTCGGTTGGATGACTTTCGATCAATCAATCCTCCGCGCCTACGAACAGGATATGATCACCGAAGAAACCGCGCGCTTGTTTGCTTCCCGCAAAGGTCGCATCACTCGTGGAATCGATTTGATCCAGAAACAACGCGGCGTCGATGCCGATCTTGATTCCGGCCTGCGCCTCGACATTCCAGAAAACGCGTTTCGTTAATTTATGTGGATGTTCAACACTGAATCAGAACAGTCTGAAACGACCTTTTTCGATCTCGGCGATAACACCGCCCTGGTCTGCGTCGATCATCAGCAATATCAAAAGGTCATCGTTCCGCAGTTGATCGACATGACCTACAAAGTGCACCTCGGCTTGTACGAGGAAGACGTCGTGCTGAAATTAAAGACCTACGCTTACGATGTAGTCGTCGTTTATGAGAACTTCAAAGGATCGACGATCCCGACGAATCCAATTTTACAGGAGCTCTCGAGCCGTCCCGACACGCAACGCCGCCAGCATTTTGTCGTCCTCATCAGTCATCGCTTCGCGACCAACGACGCGATGAGCGGGTTCGTGCACAGTGTCGATCAAGTGATCAACATCAGTGATCTCGCGAACCTCAAGCCGGTGCTACGCCGCGGTGTCACGCAACACCGCGAGCTCTACAACTCCTTCAACGAAATGTTGAAGAGCGTGCAGTCGCTCTAGCTCCTTCGCCGCCGCTAACTCGCGTCGCGCGCGTACCAGTCCACCTTCCGCGTCACGTACATCACGACCGCGAGCACGACGAAGAGCGCGATCGCTCCCATGAGCAGCGCGTAATCCTGTTGGCGCAGCGTGATGTAGAGAAACGTGTAAACGCCGGCCAAGCCGGCGCCGATCATCATCGTGCGCACGCCACCGCCGAGGAAAAATCGGCAATACCAAGTGATCAGCAAGGTCGAGGCGACCGCCGCGACCAAATACGCCAGACCGAAACCGATGAATTCCGAGATCGAAAGCAACAGCAGATAAAACAGACAGAGCGCAGCGCCGACCATCAGATATTGGAACGGATGAATTTTCTGACGCGCGGTGACTTCGAACAGGAAGAACGTCGTGAAAACGAGCACGAGAAAGAGCACACCGTATTTGATCGAGCGCTCGACATAACGATATGAATCCAGGATCGACAAGAACTGCGCGCCGAACATTGATTGCGAGACGGCTTGCGTGGTGAAGCGCTCGTTCCCGGTCCGACTCGTCCAGGATTGCGGATAATCGCGGCCGTAATAAGAAACTTTCCATTTCGCGTCGAATCCATCGGCGCGCACGTTGCGGTCCGCGGGCAAAAACGCGCCGAGAAATTTGGGATCCGGCCAATTCGATTTCAAGGTCGCTTCGTTTTGGACGCCAAATGGCGCGAAATAAATTCCTTCGCTGCCGTTGAAGTCGATCGAGATCGAAAATTCAACCGGCGCACCGAGCGGCTTCGCTTCTGCCAGCATCGCGGTTGCGCCGGTTGTGTAACCGGGAACCTGCGAGCCGGGCAGCAACGGTCGTTTCGTTCCGCCCCAGTCGAGAACTAAACCTTCTCGCGTGCCGCGCAAATCGTTGATCGCGATCGTGACGAACGCGTCCTTCCATTGCACGTCTTTGATGTCGATCTTGAGTGTGCCGAAATCCGGCGGCGCAAATTTTCCGGAAAGTTTGGCCTGAACGCGAAACACCGCAGCCTCGTAAAGTCCACGTTTCAACTTCTGCGTTTCCGCATCGCTGGTCACGTTCAACAGCTCGGGAAGGAAATACGCAACGGCGGTCGCGGTTTCTTCCACCTCGCGTTTTTCCAATTTGCCATCAGGACCGGCAATTTCCTTCACCGCTTTGAATTTGTATTGATATGGAATTCCGAGAACCGGGCCGACCAGGCATTGCTGTTTCCCCCAGGAAGAAGTGATGTCGGCAACCGCTTCGTTCCGTCGGCTCAACCGGTCATTCAGCACCCCACTGATCATTCGGAGCGGGATCAGCAGAAGCAGAATCAAAATGCCGACGCCGATCAGCTTGATGATCGTGCGGTAGCGTTTTCCAAACGACGGCTGCGATTTGGGCAGAGGCGGCGGAGCTGCGGTAGCTTCAGGCATAAGGGTTTAAGTGGAAATACGGAGTCGAAGGGAAAATCTTTCACCTGACGAGGAAATTTTCGCCCGGTGAAGTAGTTGAATCCAAATCCGCCATCCGCCGCATCACACAGGAAATAACCCGAGGTTTCCTATGATCCAGGATTTCAAGTTCGCCTACCGTCAGCTTCTTAAATCCCCCGGCTTCACCGGCGTCGCGGTCATGACGCTCGCTTTGGCAATCGGCGTTAACTCCGCCATTTTCGCGCTGATCAACGGCGCGGTGTTGCGGCCGATGGTGCCGTTGCGACCGCACGAAGTGGTCAACGTTTTCAATTGCCGGCAGAACGCAGGCCACGATTACCGCCAGTTTTCCTACAACGAATATCGCGAGCTGCGCGAAAATCCCGGAGACCTGTTTGCCGATCTGGCCGCGCTCGAGTTCGCCGTCGCCGGCATTGGCCGGGACCATGAAATGCGCCGCAGCTTCGCATTCCTCACTTCGGAAAATTATTTCTCGTTGATGGGCGTTAAACCGTATCGCGGCCGCTTCTATACGGCGGAGGAATGCAAACCGAACGCTAATATTCCGGTAATCGTTGCGAGCTACGGCTTTTGGAAACGGCAGGGTGCGCGCGCGGATTTCGTCGGGAGTACGTTGCAAATCAACGGCCAGCCTTACACCGTGATCGGCATTTCGCCGGAAGGATTTTGTGGCGCGAGCGCGCTTATCTCACCCGACATTTGGGTGCCGCTCGGAATCCGCGGCCAACTCGGCTCCGCCTTTGGCGATTCCGAAAACATGCACGAATTGGATAATCCGAAAAATTATTGCCTGAACCTCGTCGGCCGGATGCGCTCCGGCCTCACGATTGATTCGGCGAAATCTCGATTGCCAGTGATCTCGCAGCGCTTCAACGCCATGCAGACCGATGCGGAATTTCAACGCGAAGTGCAAATCCAAAAACCGTCGCGCTTCAGCCTGAGCACATCGCCGGAAGATGACGGCCCGGTAGCGTTGATCGGCACCTTGCTCATGGCGATGGCCGGCGCGGTCCTGCTTATCGCATCATTAAATCTCGCCAACATGTTGCTCGCCCGCGGAACCGCGCGCGCGAAAGAAATCGCGTTGCGTCTCGCGCTCGGCGCATCACGTTGGCGGATCGTCAGACAATTACTGGCGGAAGGTTTACTCCTCGCACTTTGCGGCGGAGTAGTCGGCCTGATTCTGAGCGTTTGGTGCGACAATCTTTTGCTTCACTCGATGGCGTCGTTGCTCAACAACGTGAACTTCTCGTTCATTGTCGATCTTACGCCCGATGTTTCCGTGCTCGCGGTCACGTTTCTCTTTTGTTTGATCGCGACCGTGCTTTTCAGCCTCGGACCTGCGCTCAAAGCGACCAAGGCCGATCTCGTGAACGATTTGAAACAACAAGTTGGCGAACCGGCACGCATTGGACGGTTCAGCCGGTTCTTCGCGCCGCGTCACATTTCGGTCATGGCGCAGATCGCGCTCTCGCTCATGCTCCTTTTCGCGGCTGGATTATTTTTTCGCGGCGCGATAAAGGCAGCGGGATTGAATCCAGGATTCGTTGCGGCTGGCGATCTCGTCACCGAAATGGATTTCACTTTGGTGAAAAAAGAGGCGGCCGACGCGCGCCGTGAAGTTTTCAACATTATCCAACGCGCGCACGAGCTTCCCGGCGTCAAAGCAGCCGGTGTCGGCACAATGTTGCCTTACGGAAATTTCACCAACTCGCGCCGGATCATGTCGACGAAATCGACCTTGTCGACCGATGCGAAAGCGCCCGATCCCGGCGCGACCGCGCTCTGGACCGCGACCACGCCCGGATATTTCGAAGCGATCGGGGTGAAGATTTTGCGCGGCCGCGATTTCACCCAGGCCGAATGTGAAGACAAAAATGGCCGCCGGATCGGCATCATCGATGAAATAATGGCGAAGAAACTCTTCCCGAATGAGGACGCGATCGGGCAGCATGTCCGTTACACCGTTCCGCCGAAGGACGGCTCGCCTAACGACATCGAAATCGTTGGAGTTGTAAACACGCACCGTCACGACGTGCAGGAGGATGTCGCTACGACGGGACGATTGTTCGTGCCGTTCGCGCAAGGTTATCTCGGCAATGTCTTCCTCCATATGCGGCTCAACACGCAGGATCGACAATCAGTCGCCGGAATGACTTCAACCGTGCGCTCGATGTTGCGCGGCATCGATCCCGATCTGCCGATCATCAACATGTCGCCCTATGTCGATCTTCTGGATCGGAGCGTTGGTCTTTGGGTTGTTAAACTCGGCGCGACGTTGTTCGGCGCCTTCGGTTGCATCGCGCTGTTGCTCGCAGTCGTCGGCGTTTACGGCGTCAAAGCTTATGCCGTCGCGTGTCGCACACGCGAGATCGGTATTCGCATGGCCCTCGGCGCGCATCGTAAAGATGTTTTCGCGTTAATCATGCGGCAGGGCGCGATGCAGACCGCGCTTGCGATTCTGGTTGGACTTTTACTTTCGCTGGCTGCCGGCCGCGTGCTCTCGCAAATTCTGTATCAAGTCAGCCCGAGCGATCCGTTTGCGCTCATCACCTCGAGCTTGATGCTCGCTACGGCGGCGCTGCTCGCCTGTTTTCTGCCAGCGCGCCGCGCCACTCACGTGAATCCGATCACCGCTCTTAGAACTGAGTAAGAAGATTTATCATCCTTCTTAATTCATCCTTCATCCTTTGAAGGAGATGGCTGGGGCCGGAATCGAACCGGCGACACGTGGATTTTCAGTCCACTGCTCTACCAACTGAGCTACCCAGCCGTTGCGAGCCGTCACTAGAGCAGAAAATCCAGCGCGCTCAAACGCGCTCAGAAAGTCCGCGACAGGTCCACCGCGCGATGCAGCATTTTCAAATAGCGCTCCCGCGAAATTTCAATCGCGGCGAACTGTTTCAAGTGCGGTGTGATCCATTGGGTGTCCAGGAGCGTAAATTTTTGCGCGCGCAAATGCTCCACGAGTGCAACCAGCGCGACCTTTGACGCGTCAGTCACGCGATGAAACATCGATTCGCCAAAGAACGCGCCGCCGACCGCGACGCCGTAGAGTCCGCCCGCGAGTTTGTTGTTCGTCCAAGCTTCGACGGAATGCGCGTAGCCGAGCTCGTGCAGATGCTCATAGCTCTCGATGATCTCGGCATTGATCCAAGTGTCCTTGCGTTTCGCGCATGCGCGAATCACTTCGCCAAAGCGATTGTCGATCTTGACCTCAAAAACTTTTTTCCGCGCGATGCGCCGCAGCGCGTGCGGCACATGAAAATCTTCCAGCGGAATGATCGCGCGCGGATCGGGCGAAAACCACGCGATCGAATCGTCGTCCATCGCCATGGGAAAAACTCCGAGCCGGTAACCTTGCAGCAAAAGCTCGGGATCAATCATCTGTGCGATTGGAAATCCATCGTTCGAAATTTGCAATCCCCCGCTTCATTCCTAAAATGAGCGAATGAGGCCCCTGTCGATTGTATTCGCGATCGCGACCACCCTGCTCCTGGCCGCCTGCGCCGATCCGCTTGAGCAAACATCCGGCCAGGAAGTCGGCTCGCGCCTGGAGCGAGGCGTCACCGGCCAAGGACAACTCACGGAACGGGAAAGTCAGCGCGACTCGGGAGATCCCGCGAGTGCACACGGAATTCCGTCGCGCCCATGAAGACCGCGGCGCCTCCGAGACATTCGAAGATTTTAATTCTCGATTTCGGATCGCAGTACACGCAGGTGATCGCGCGGCGGATTCGCGAGCTGCAAGTTTATTCCGAGGTCGTGCCGTTCAATCTCCCGGCCGCGGAGATTAAAAAAGCTGCTCCGAACGGAATCGTTCTCTCGGGCGGGCCGGCGAGCGTTTACGACAAAGACGCGCCGCAGATCGACAAGGAAATCTTTTCGATAGGCATTCCGGTTCTCGGAATCTGCTATGGGCTGATGCAAATGGCGCATCATCTCGGTGGCGAAGTCGTTTTCACCGGACGCCGCGAGTATGGCGCCGGCATGTTGCAGATCACGAACGGGTCGCAGTTGTTCGACGGACTCGGTCCTCACCTCGACGTCTGGAACAGTCATGGCGACGAAGTGACCGCGCTCCCAAAAGGTTTTCTTACCGCCGGCCGCACGGACAGCTCCAATTTCGCCGCCGTCGAAGATCGACAACGGAAACTTTACGGCCTGCAATTTCATCCCGAAGTCGCGCACACGCCGCGCGGAAAAGAAATTCTGCAAAACTTCGTCTACCACATCTGCCGTTGCGCGATGGACTGGACGATGGGCTCGTTCATTGAGGAAGCGTGCGCGCGCGTGCGCGAACAAGTCGGCGACGAAAAAGTTGTG
>QHOZ01000033.1:12408-17123 GCA_003219495.1 Verrucomicrobiota bacterium
ATGGATTGCTGCGCTCGCGCGAAGAAGAAATTGTGCAACGCGTTTTCGGCGAAAATTTTCACGTGCGCTTGAAATATGTCGACGCCACGGCGCGTTTTCTCACCGCGCTCAAAGGCGTGACCGATCCCGAGCAAAAGAGAAAAATCATCGGCAATGAGTTCATCTACGTGTTTCAGCACGCAACGGAAGAACTGCTCGCCGAAGATCGACAAGAGAAGGAGCATCTTCACGGCGGCTACAAGTTTCTCGCGCAGGGAACCCTTTATCCGGACGTGATCGAGAGTGTTTCGATCAAGGGACCGGCCTCCGTGATCAAAAGTCATCACAACGTGGGCGGACTGCCCGAGAAAATGCATTTCGATCTCGTGGAACCGGTCCGGCAATTGTTCAAAGACGAAGTCCGCCAAGTTGGATTGCAGCTTGGTTTGCCAAAAGAAGTTGTTTATCGCCAACCGTTCCCCGGCCCTGGTCTCGCCGTGCGCATCCTCGGCGATGTCACGCCCGAGCGATTGTCGATCTTGCGGGAAGCGGACATGATCGTGCAGAGCGAAATGGAAGCGGCGGATTGGTACTACAAAGTCTGGCAATCGTTCGCAGTGCTGCTGCCCGTGCGCTCGGTCGGCGTGATGGGCGATCAGCGCACTTATGAAAACACGATCGCGCTTCGGATCGTCGAGAGTCTCGATGGCATGACCGCGGATTGGGTGCGCGTTCCTTACGAGCTGCTCGCCCGCATCTCATCGCGCATCAGCAACGAGGTCAAAGGCGTCAATCGGGTGGTCTTCGACATCTCGAGCAAACCGCCGAGCACGATCGAGTGGGAGTAAGCCAATTTAAGATTGCCGATTGTCGATTTTCGATTGGTAATCAGAAATCGTGAACGCGGAGCAGCAGCGGCTCGAGGAAAATAAAACGCGCGAGGAGCCGTGGCATTTTTGGGGACCGTATCTCGCCGAGCGCGCTTGGGGAACGGTGC
Source organism: Verrucomicrobiota bacterium (assembly GCA_003219495.1). The sequence continues at coordinate 13,385 of QHOZ01000033.1, forward strand.
GCGAGGATTACAGCGCGAATGGCGACGCCTGGAATTTTTTTCCGCACGAACACGCCCGCTCGCGCGCGTATCGCTGGAACGAAGACGGCATCGGTGGAATCTCCGACCACAGAGGGCGGCTTTGTTTCGCGTTCGCGTTTTGGAACGAGCGCGATCCTTTTTTGAAAGAACGCCTGTTCGGCCTGAGCGGCCCGGAAGGAAATCACGGCGAGGACGTGAAGGAGCTCTATTGGTACGCGGACAGCACGCCGACGCACAGTTTCATGCGGATGATTTATCGCTATCCGCAATCACGTTTTCCCTATGAAGAACTGGTCGGCACCAACAAAGCCCGATCGAAAATGGTGGGCGAGTTCGAGATTAGGGACACAAACGCGTTTGCCGAGAATCGTTACTTCGACATCGAGATCGAATACGCGAAGGCAAACGCGCACGATATTTTGATTCGGCTCAACGCGAAGAATTGCGGACCGGAATCGGCGCCGCTGCATTTGTTGCCGACGATTTGGTTTCGCAACACCTGGGGCTGGAGCGGAGACGAAAATAAACCCGCACTGCGCAAGACCGGCGGCGACAGCCACATCGCGACCATCACCGCGAGTCATCCGCGGCTGGGCGATTACGAATTAATTTGCGATTCGGTCGACGATGTTTTCTTCACCGAAAACGAGAGCAACGCGGAACGGCTTTGGGGACTTCCAAACGCAAAGCCGTTCGTAAAAGACTCGATTAACGATCATCTCGTTAACGGCAAGATCGACAGCGTGAACGCGGAGCAGTTCGGAACGAAAGCCGCGGCGCACTACAAGTTCAACATCCCCGCGGGCGAAACGATCTCGATTCGGTTGCGGCTCACCCGCGACGTGAATAAAACGAGCACGGAAGCGTTCGGCGATTTTGATTCGATGTTCAAGCTGCGCCGCGCGGAAGCCGACCAATTTTACAACGAGCTTGCGCCAAAAAGTTTGAGCGAAGAGCCGCGAACGATTCAGCGGCAGGCGTTCGCCGGCCTGCTTTGGAATAAACAATTTTATCATTACATCGTCGAGCAATGGCTCGACGGGGATCCCGGCGCGCCGAAGCCGCCCGAGGAACGCCTCAGCGGCCGCAACGCCGGCTGGCGTCATCTTTACAACGAGCGGGTGATGTCGATGCCGGACAAATGGGAGTTCCCTTGGTACGCATCATGGGATCTCGCGTTTCATTGTATTCCGCTCGCGCTCATCGATGTCCAATTCGCCAAGAAGCAGATCGATCTGATCGTGCGGGAATGGTATCTGCATCCGAGCGGCAAAATTCCCGCTTACGAATGGAATTTTGACGACGTGAATCCGCCGGTACTGGCGTGGGCCGCGTGGCGCGTTTATCAGATCGAGCGGAAACAGACCGGCAAAGGCGATCGCGCATTTCTGGAAACGATCTTCCACAAGATGCTGATCGCATTCACGTGGTGGGTGAATCGCAAGGACTCCGAAGGCAACAACATTTTCCAAGGCGGTTTCCTCGGACTCGACAACATCGGCGTGTTCGATCGGAGCACCTCTTTCGCGGACGGAACGCGCCTGGAACAGAGCGACGCCACCAGTTGGATGGGAATGTTTTGTTTGAACCTGATGCGAATCGCGATCGAGCTGGCCCTGGAAAATCACGTTTACGAAAACATCGCCACGAAGTTCTTTGAGCATTTCCTCGGGATTGCCGCGGCCATGAACAATCTCGGCGGGCGCGGCATCGGACTTTGGAACGAGGAAGACGAATTCTACTACGATGTGCTGCACACGCCGGGCGGACGTTATTTGCCGCTAAAGGTGCGCTCGGTGGTCGGATTGCTCCCGCTCTTCGCGGTCGAAACCATTCAGTGGCAGCTCATCGAAGCACTGCCCGGATTCAAATCGCGGCTCGAATGGTACCTGGAACATCGGCCGGAGCTCGCGAGTTTGGTTTCGCGTTGGCAGGAACCGGGCATGAAAGAGCGCCGGCTCGTTGCGATCACGCGCGGGCATCGCATGAAATGTTTGCTGCGCCGCATGCTCGATCCGAACGAATTTCTGAGCGATTACGGTATTCGCTCAGTCAGCAAGTACCACAAAGACCATCCCTACGTTCTGAACGCGCGCGGCGAAACCAGAGTGGTGAATTACGAACCGGCGGAATCGCAGACCGGAATTTTCGGCGGCAACTCCAACTGGCGCGGCCCGATTTGGTTCCCGATCAATTATCTCCTGATCGAATCGCTCCAGCAGTTTCATCATTACTACGGCGACGATTTCAAAGTGGAATGTCCGACCGGCTCGGGGAACTTCATGCATCTAAGAGACGTCGCGAACGAACTTTCCAATCGCTTGATCAAGATTTGGCGGCGCGATGAAAACGGCGAGTGCGCTTTCTCGCGCACGCAGGATCGATCGGACCGGTACCTCTTTCACGAATATTTTCACGCCGATACCGGCGCGGGTCTCGGCGCGTCGCATCAATGCGGCTGGACCGCGCTCGTCGCGAAGTTAATTCAACAGCAGGGCGAATTCGGAACGATTCGCTGAACTAGGGCGAAGTTTGCGGGCGCGGACCAGAGCGCCACTTATCTCCCGCACGACGCATTTCCACCGGCGTACCGCGCGCGCAGTTGTCACACCAATGGCGTTTGTGTCGATCAAGCCGTTTGCGCGTGCCGCAATTGTCACACACAAAAAGCTCGGTTTGTCTTTTCTTGTATCCCGGTGGCAAAGCCATGGTTCTATCTCAGCCGTCAATTGGTTACACGAAGAAAGCCCGCTACCAAACCTCAAATGCACCACCGACCAACGATGTAAGCTTTCGTTTCGTCCAAGATCGACATCATTTAATTCGAAATTTTCGGCAGTATTGGACGCATGATCACACGTTTTTGTGGGATCAGTCGCTCTGCCGCGGACGCCGCATAATATGAATCGCCAGGATGCGGCTTTGATGGCGCGCGAGCAGGTAATCAATGAAATCACCGATGATCGAGTTCGGTTTGTTGCCGAGCTTCGTGACGACCCGGCAGATCAGCGTATTACTGCGGCCGTGCCATTCCAGATTGAGCGCGCCGTGCGCGTCGCTTTTCTTCTCCAGTTTCGGGTCGCGCATGATCTGGCTGCGCAACGATCCGTGACCGGTCGCGATCACCTGGATCACAGTTTGCATCTGTGGGTCACGTTAAGGAAATCGGCCTAACAAGGAAATTTTCAAATGAAAACTGCGGCCAACGATTCAAACGAATTCTCGATACATCACGTAAACATCGACATATCCCCGCGCCGGATGCCGGAACGCTCGCGGCAACGTGCCGACGATCTTCATTCCGAGATCCAGCCAAAGTTTGACCGCAGCTTCGTTTGTCGAGACGACGAAGTTGAATTGCATCGCGCGGAAACCGAGCTGGCGCGCTTCATTGAGACAATGTTCGCCGAGCGCGCGACCAATCCCCTCACCACGCGCGCTTTGCGCGACAATGAATCCGGCATTGGCAACGTGCGCGCCGCCGGCCGCCTGATTTTGGTGCAAGGTGTAACTGCCAATGATCCCGTTCTCATTCTCGGCGACGCAGACATGCGCGTTGTGTTTGAACCAGTAATCCAACGCCTGCTCGCGCGGAGTACTTGGATCCATCGGATACGTTTCGCCCCCTTCGATCACTTCCCGGAAAATTTTCCAGATCGCATCGTGATCTGCGTCGGTCGCTTCGCGAATCTTAATCATTCACGGCGACGCAGTGGCG
>QHOZ01000032.1 GCA_003219495.1 Verrucomicrobiota bacterium
TTCGCCACGTCGTAATCGAAAACGCTCTTGTTCGACTGGCTCCAGGCGAGCGTCGTGGCCGCGCCCGCCGAAATGTATTTGTTGAAGCGATAGTTCGCGGTCAGCGCCAACACCTCGCTCACGTCGGTGCGATCGATCGCCCGATAATCGCGCACAAAAATCCGGCCGACCGCACTCACGGAAAGGGCGCGAGTGAGGCTGGCAGCATAGCCGACGTAGAAATCGAATTCGTCGCGTTGCGGCGCGGATGGGCTCGCGCCGAGGCTCACATTGGTGTCCCCGCCTATCGAGAGCTGCTGCGCGCGCCCGATCCGGAACGGCAACTCCGCGCTGAGGAAGATCGAATGGTTATTAAAAAAATCGTTGAAGCTGTTGCTGAAACCGTCGACAGTCCCGCGCGAACATCAAAGCTGCCGAAATCGAGCGCGCTGAATTTATCATAGTAAAATTCCTGGCGCTGGACGCTGAATGAGCCGTAAAGCGTTTGGGTGAACCGTGGCGCGTAAAAAATTCCAGCCGCGGGTGCAAAAATCGTGTCGCTTTGCTCGCCATTGCGGACCAGGGCCACGTTCGAAGTATAATAGATCGGCGTCGCGACTGATACCGTAAACGGTTCGTAGCGCTCGATTCGCTTCAGGATTTCCTGTTCGCCGATGTCCGCATCGTTCTCGCTTTCGACGGCGCGCCCATTATCAACCCCGTTTTTTTCCGAGTAAGGATCGGTAGGCGAACTTGGCGGGCGCAGAAGTTGAGCGCGATCCTGGACTTGCACTTGTTGGGCGCGGAGCGCACCCGCGGGCACGAGCAAAGCCATCGCCGCCAGCAAACCGGCGGCGAGACGCAGGCCAATACGATGGACAACACCGGGCATCACGAGCGCCCAGTTGTGACGCTCCAGATTCCACGCGTCAAGCAAGGAAACCTGCGGCCGTCCTTACAATTCCAACAAATCGCGCTGCCACGGTACGAGAAGCGACTCCGTCTGGCTCTCATCCGCCGCCAGCGCATCGAGCGCCCCGCGCGGCGCGATCAACGACGGTTCGAGTCCATGGGCATCCGCCACCGCGTCGCGGCGCCGGCGCAATTCTTCCGCCGCACGTTCCATTTCCCGGGTTGGCCGCGGTCCCCGGCGCTTCGGGCGGACCGGCCATTCGGATTCAGGCATCTGCAAAGCGCGTTCCGCCGCCTCTCGAAAACCTTCGCGGCGTCGCTCGGAAAAATGTCGGTAATCAGGCGTCTCACCGGCCGCGAATCGTTCGGCGGCCTGAATGAGCAGATGATTTTGCAGGATGTGGAACGACGGCTTGTCCGTCGCCTGAGCTTCCTGGTCGCGCCAGGTCCAAAGCTCGCGAAGAATCGCGCTCGCGCGGCCGGTGAGTTTACCCGCGCCGGAAATTCGCCACGCTTCTTCGTCATCGCGTGAACGCTGCACCAACGCCTGCTCGAGGGCTCGTGCGCACGATTGCCGGAACCAGTCCATTCGCTCGCGCTCGCGCAAACCGGCCTCGAGTTTTTCGGCGAGCGGCAAAAGGTAACGGGTGTCGTTCATGGCGTATTCGGCCATGTGCTTCGGCAGCGGTCGCCGGGCCCAGTTCGCTTTTTGCGAGCCTTTCACCAGGGTGACGCCGAAAAATTTCTCGACCAGCGCGGCCAGACTGAACGATCGCATCCCCAGCAATCGCGCGGCGATCACGGTGTCGAAGACTCGCGTCGCCACGAACCCAAGGCTGCGCCGAAGCAGACGCAGATCGAAGTCCGCGCCCTGGAGCACGATCTCTTTCGGGGTGAGCGCATCTGCCAGCGGCGCGAGATCGAGATCCCAGTATCGACGGCGACGCGATCGACGCCCTCCAGTTTCGGAAGCAGCTCTTTGAGTTGGGAGTCGGTCTGGATCATCTCAATCCGCTGAGCAGCAGCTCCGCATTCGTCTTGGTCGCGTTCAAATTGTCGATCAGTTTTTCCATCGCTTCGATCGGTGGCAGCGCGGCCATCGCTTTACGGAGCAACTGGACGCGTTCCCATTCCTCGGGGTGATAAAGCAAATCCTCGCGCCGCGTCGCCGACATCAGGCAATGGATCGCGGGATAAAGCCGCTTCTCTACCAGCGCGCGATCAAGATGCAGTTCTATGTTCCCGGTGCCCTTGAACTCCTCGAAAATTACCTGGTCCATCTTGCTGCCGGTATCCACCAGCGCGGTCGCGAGGATGGTGAGGCTGCCGCCTTCTTCGCAATTGCGCGCGGCGCCGAAAAATTTCTTCGGCTTCAGGAGCGCTTTCGCTTCCACGCCGCCCGACATCGTCCGGCCTTTGCCCGGCTGGAGTGAATTATAACCGCGCGCCAGCCGCGTGATGCTGTCGAGCAAAACCACGACGTCCTTGTTTTGTTCGACGAGGCGTTTTGCGCGCTCGAGCACTAGCTCCGCCACTTCGACGTGTCGCTTTGAGTTCTCGTCGAAGGTTGAATTGTAAACGTCGCAATCGACTTCGCGTTGAAGATCGGTCACTTCCTCCGGCCGCTCGTCGACGAGCAAAATAATCAACAGAATCTCGGGATGATTCGCCCGGATCGCTTTCGCGATTTCCTTCAGCAAAATCGTTTTGCCGACCCGCGGCGCGGCAACGATGAGACCGCGTTGTCCGCGTCCCAGCGGCGTAAGCAGATCGACAGCGCGGGCGCTGATCGAATTCGTCTTCGAATTTTCAAGCATGATCCTCCCTTGCGGGAAAAGCGGCGTCAGGTTGTCGAACGCCGTCGGCTCTTTCCATTCCGAAATCGGCACGCCTTCGATGGCCTCGACTTCATCGAGCATGATCAGCTTCTCGCGATCCCGCGGCAGCCGCAGTGTTCCGCGGATTTTTTGAGCAGGCCGCAAGTTCAATTGCTGGATCATCGCGCGCGGGACACCAACGTCTTCCGGCACCGGAAGAAAATTCAATCGCGGCCAGCGCAAGACGCCGAAGTTGTCCGCGACCGGATCGAAGAATCCAGTCGTCGTCACCGGAACCTTTCGTCCCAGGGCGGCGCGCACCAGATCCAGGATCAAATGGTGTCGCGAGCGGCCGGGGTAAACCCGCAATTGAAAATTGCGACAAAGCTTCTCGAGTTTCTCCGGCGCCATCGCCTGGAGCTCGTTCACGTCGACCGACGCCGGCAGGTTCAACGGAGGCTCTTCTGTCGCAGCGGCCCGGTTGGCCGTTTCCTCCACCAGCGGCGTTTCCGCCACTTCTTCGATCTTCGGCGTCTCAGGCGTTGTTTCGTTTTCGTTCATTCCCGCGCGATTTTTTCTGTCAGCGGCATTTGCGAGAAAATCATTTGTTTCGCCTCCGCTTCCTCCAGACCCATCCGGGCTGTGAGCCGCTCGAGCTGCACGCGCGGCGAACAGGCCACGACCACAACTCGATCGCACAGGGTTTCACCGCCGGTTTCATAAAGAAGTGGAATATCAGCAAAAAAAAGGATGTCGGAGTTGCGATCGCGCTCGGCTTCGAGACTCCACTGACGGCGGATGCGCGGATGCAGGATTTGCTCCAGCGCGCGTTTCTTGTCCGCGTCGGCGAAGACTATGGCCCGGACCGCCTCTCTATTCAAGTTTCCGCTTGGCGAATAAACCTGCGGCCCAAACTCCTTCTCGATGAGGCCCCTCGCCTCCGGATCCTTGTCTCCCACTTCGCGCGCCGCCAGGTCCGCATCGAAATAGTGCGCGTCAGGAACCAGCTCGCGCAGACTCTCCACGAAGGTTGTCTTCCCTGTCGATATCCCGCCTGTTATTCCAATTGCCGGCATATGGTGGTTCGCGTTTGCCTCCCGCCGTCGCGGGATCGCCGTAAAACGCCTGTTCGCTGGCTACGCTTCTTACGCCGACTGAGCGGCGTCGCTACAACTTTCAAAAGTAGCATTGTTTGGATCGTTATTGTCGATCACAATCGAAGCTCTCTCCCTGGGCCGGCACTCCTCGAAATAAAGTCTCTGGCCCGGAATGTACCGTTCCTCATAAAGACGCCGAACCTGACCCGCGCCGCCGAGCTCGACAGCGTCTCGTTTCTCCGCGCGCGCTAGCACCGTTTCGAACGAGACATCCACGACGATGCTCAGATCCCAATAGTCGTTCAGTTCGGCGGTGCCATTTGGAGAGGCATATCGACGGGCGAATCGATCCGATAATCATAAGTCGCCGTCCGATATCGCCGCGAACCGCCGGGGCCAAGCGGCGCAAGCAGCGATTCGATCACACTGCCGTAGTTAAACGAATCATTATAGTAACCGGGAGCCGAATCCCGACCCCGCACGTACCGCAACTTCGCCGGATTGTGGAAACCATCGATCGAAGCGCGAATCACCACCCTCCCGCGTGTCTGCAATGGCGCGACCAGCTCATCCGCGAGTGTGGTTTTTCCCGCCGCATCCGGCCCGTCGATCGCAACCCGCACCGGGTAAGGCCGTTCGATCTGGCAGATCCCACCGGCCAGTTGCTCTAACAATTCCGACCGCTTCAATTTGCTGCGTCGTTCTTCTTTCGAATGATCCGTGCGACCTGGACGAGAGTCACTAGCAATAAAGAAAACGCCATCAGCCGTCTGCCGTCCGCCCAAAGAGCGAACCGACAAATTCCGGCGAGATCAGTGCCACCGCGCAGGCAAACAAACCGCCGAGCGCTGACGAAACCAGTGCGCCCGCCACGATGAAGAGAAAATAACGGAGGAACGTCATGACACTTATTTACGGACGGAAGGAAATGCCGTCGAGTGTTTCCTCCTCATAAGGCAGTTCATGCGGGTAAACATTCACGTAATCGGGCTCGGGATCATCGGTAAATTGGACCGCCGCAATAGTAGTTTTTCCCGCAAGCACCGCTTTGGCGATGCGATGCCTTCCATCCATTACATCCCCATTGGCCGCGAGAATGATCGGATAACTCGGATCGGCCGCCTCGATCAATGCCATGTGTCCCACGACGTTGCGCCAGGTTACAATCCCTTTCTCATTGGACGGAAAGGCTTCGTCGAGTTCGCGAATGTTCATTAAGGCGACTTCAATTCGCGGAAAGTCTTTGGAGCGCGCGACCAGCCGGTCCACGTCCCATGCTCTATAACCGCGGTCGCTCGGCCGGAAATAATACTGTTTTCTCATCGCAACATCAGCGGTGCCTAACGACACCATTCCATCTTTCATCTCTCATCCACAAATACTGCGTTTCACCCTAGCAAAAAAAAGCGGCTCGCGCTTTCACGCGAGCCGCTCTGAGTTTCGCTAAGGAGACCGAAACGATTTATTTACCAGTATTCACGTACTGGATGCAGTCGCCCTGGTTCTTGAAGGTGCTGCCATCGGAGCGGGTGCTGGTCATCCAGCCGCCGTTTTTACATTGCGCGGCGGCGGTCGGGACATTGCCGCCGAAACAATTGCCGCCAGGCGCCGGGGCGATGAGCCACGGGTTGTAGCTCACGTTCGAGCTGACTTGAGCGCCGGTGCCGGCGGGATTGCTGGGAGTCGTCGGCCCGCTCGGGCTGTTCCACCAGTTGCAAGTGCCGTTCACGCTCGCGTTCGGGAACGCGGCCGCCAGCAGAGGATGCACGGCGATGCCGTAGGCCGCGGGGGTAAGATCGAAGTTGTTGTTGTGAACCAGGGCGCTGCCGAAGGACGGGTTGCTCTCGAACCAAACCGCTGTGCGATCGAGGCTGCCCGTGTTTAACGCACTGATATTATTGTCCATCACTACCAGGCTGGGGGTGTCGCGTTCCATGCCGATCGCGTGGATCCAGCAGCCGCCGTTCAAGTTGGTAATGTCGTTCTTAAGAATCATCAGGCCTGAGGCTCCCATGATGTTGCCCATCGAAACGCCGTAGGCGCCGCGGGTCGTGCTCGTCACGTCGTGGATTGAGTTGCCCTTTACCTGGACGTTGTTGCTCGGGCTGGGAGCCGCGCTGTCGCCGATGAGAACGCCTTTCGCCGACCGGTTGCTCGAGATGTTTTTCATCTCGTTGTTCTCGATATTCACGCCGTCCGGGCCGTTTTCGAGGTAAACCGCCTGGGCTGTCCCATTCGAGCTCGTGTCTGGGGTCGTGATCGTGTCCAGGATGTTGTTCACGATTACAGCATCGTTACCAACACCCTTGACGACCACGCCAGTAGCGGCGCCGAGTGTGTTCGCGTTATTCTTGATGGTGAATCCATCGATCGTCACATCGATAGCAAGGATGGTGAATCTCGCGCTCGAGCCAACGGTGCTCGTGCTGTTGACGGTCGATTCACCGGGACCGCCAGAGGTGCGGCCGCTAAACGGGTTGCCCGCTTGGGCGCCGTCGATTTCACAGCTGTGAGTGACCGTAACGTTTTCGTTATAAACGCCGGGCGCAACTTTGATGATGTCGCAACTGGCATCTGTTGCGGCCGATTGGATGGTCGCGTGATCGCCTGGCACGTTACAGGTGGTTACGGCTTGGCTGGCGGGTGCGACGAGAAGCGCGAGCGCTGCCGCGAGGGCGACGGCGCCGATGGTTTTCAATTTAGGCATTGGGTAGGTTTCCTTTGTTAGTGGTGATGTGGAACTCGCTCCGGGTGCGCCAGAGGGACTCCGGCCGCACCAACAACGAGGCATAAGGGCGACCGTTGTGGGGAACTCTTACTGGAATGACAAGCTTTATTTATAATTTCTAGGCTCGCAGCTGTGATTCATTGTCATAGCTAACCCGGAGACAGCCATTATAGTGACCCAATCCCAGGACGGTCGTTCGCTCCGGATCCCCTCCAGGCAGGAGAGGATATCGTGCGGGGATTTCATCGAACTATCGTCAGTCTCATTGCTGCCTTCCTGGCAGCAGCCGCCTTCGCGGCGCCGATCCGCATCACGACTTGGAACTTGGAATGGTTCCCAAACGGCTCGCCAAAAGAAAGGCCGGTCGCGGAGCAGGACAAACGCATCGCGGCGGCGGCTGATGTCCTTCGGCCGTTGAACTCCGACATCATCCTGTTACAGGAAGTGAAAGACTACGATGTTTGCGCGCGACTGGGAGAGACGATCGCGCCCCACACTTATAACGTCGCGATCTGCTCGGCGTTTCGGGAACCGTTCGCGCCGGGACTCGGCAAGCAGCAAGTGGCCATTCTCGCGAAGGTGCCGGCGCAGGCGGCGTGGTCCGAAACGTGGAAAGCCATGAGCGGGGTCGATCCGCCGCGCGGATTTGCTTTCGCCTGGTTCAAGATTCGCGGGACCGATGTCGGCGTTTACGCCGTCCATCTCAAAAGCAATTTGATCATGAAAAGCGACAAGGCGGCGGAGACGCAGAAGAACATTCGCAAACGTGAGGTAGCGGTCGAACAGCTGCTCAATCACATGCGCGACGTGATCGCCCCTTCGATGCCGATGGTGAAGAGCTTGGACCAGATCGAATTCGCCCAGGAAAAAACTTTGGCGACGCTAACGTCCGCCGGTTTTCGGAATGTGTGGGAAGGCGCGCCGCTCTTGCAGCGTGTCACTCATCCGGGGAGCGGACCTTATCCCGACGCCACCTTCGATTATCTTTTTGCATCCAACCTGGTGCCATCGAAAGCACAGATCACTCCGTCTAAAGCGTCCGATCACCTACCGGTGACGTGCGACTTCTCGTCAGGCGGCGTGGTCGTTACACAATCGACACCGGCGACGACAAACCAAGTTGCGCCGCCTCCCGCTACTCAACAATTCGTTACCCTGACTCAACCAGTGCGAATCAAAATTCCGTACGGCGAGACCGTACTTCCGCGTGGTCTGAGACTGCCTGTTGTTTCCCACGACGCGC
>QHOZ01000001.1:0-29344 GCA_003219495.1 Verrucomicrobiota bacterium
CACGCCGGTGGGCTGTTTCACTTTCAAGACGGTGTGCTGCGGCTGAAAGGTCCAACAAATGAATGCGGTGAACCCGCCGCTCCGGTCCTGTTGATCTCGAACGCGCTGCAAATGTTCGATTCGTTCCTCAATCGTCTCGACATGGCCGAACATCATCGTCGCGCTCGATTTCAATCCGAGCTCGTGCGCGACTTGCATCACTTCCAGCCACTCATCACTGTTGATCTTCAACGGCGAGATTTTTTTCCGCACGCGATCCACCAGAATTTCTCCGCCGCCGCCGGGAATAGAGCCGAGCCCAGCTTTTTTGAATTCAGAAATCACGTCGCGCAACGGCATCCGAAACGTTTCCGCGAAATGCTGGAACTCCGGCGGGCTGAAACCGTGGATGTTGATATGCGGATATTTTTCCCGGATGTGCTGCAGAAGATCGACATACCAGTCGAACGGTAACTTCGGATGATGTCCGCCTTGCATTAAAATTTGCACGCCGCCCGCTGCAGTCAGTTCGTCCAACTTTTGATCGAACTGTTCGCGCGAAAGCACGTAATGATCCTCGTCGCGCTCCGTCCGGTAAAACGCGCAGAACTTGCAGTAAACGTTGCAGACGTTCGTGTAATTAATATTGCGGTCGGCGATGTAGGTCACGATTTCGCGTCCGTGTCCGCCGTAACTTTTTTCCTTCGCGAGATTACGGCGCGCATTCGCGAGCGAGCCCAGCTCCTCGAGCGGCAAGCGATACAGCTCGAGCGCTTCGTCGGATGAAATACGTTTCCCCTCCAGCACTTTGTCGCTCAGTCCGTTTCGATTCAGTGAAACCATCGCGCTCGAATTTAGCTGATTCGTGCGTCGCTTACGAGATTTTGTTCTGTTCCAGAAACTTCAGCACCGCCGCATTGAACTTGCGTGGTTTCTCCATCATCACGAAGTGTGAAACATCGGTCCAAACTTGATAATCCAGTTTGGGAATCATTCCGTGCACAAACTGTTCGTATTCCGGTGACCACGCCGGTTGCTTCACCATGATCATCAACACCGGGACGTCGATCTTGTCCGGCTTCCACAAGTCTTCATCCGCGGTCGCTTCGAATTCGCTGACCGCCACGTGTTGCGGCGTTTTCATCATCAGCGCTTTGATTTTATCCCGCAGCGCGCCGTCTTTGATCGACTTCGTCATCCCGGCAACGACGCGTCCGGCCGCTTCCGGATAATTGTCGCCCTTCAACGGCACCACGAATTTTTCCATGGTGTCGCGATCGAACATTGCGTGCAGCGGTCCGTCCACGATCACGAGCGCTTTCGTTTTGGCGGGGAACCTCCGGTAATATTCGCGAACGAACGGCGCGCCGTTGCTATGCCCGATCAGGACGACCGATTTCACGCCGGCATCTTTCAGCACGCCATCCATCGCGCGCGCGTAAAGATCTTTGTCGTACTCAATTGTGTTCGGCTTGCCGCTTTGCCCGTGACCGGGAATGTCCATTGTGATCACGCGAATTTTTTCCGCCAGCGCCGGTGCTTGCTCCGCCCAAACGGTTTCGTCGCACGCCCAGCCGTGCACGAACAACAGCGCGGTCTCGCCTTTGCCGTAATTCGTGTAGTGAACCTTGATGTGATCGACCTCGACCGACTTCGATTCGCTCACGATCGGCTGCGACATTGCCGCGCTCGCGACCGCCATCAAAAAGAGAAATGCGCTGAAAGTTTTCACGCGCCGAAGTTACGTTAGAATCTGGCGATGCAAAAATCGGTCGCGATTATCGGCGGGGGTGTGTCCGGACTGACGTGCGGCATCTTGTTCGCTGAGCGCGGATTTCGCGTGACTATTTTCGCGGAACAAATCGGCACCCGAACAACTTCGGGCGCGGCCGGCGCGCTTTGGTTTCCCTACGACGCGGAGCCGATCGAGAAAGTGATTCCGTGGGCGCTCGCGACTCACAAAGTGCTTGTCGATCTTACTAACAATCCAAGCAGCGGCGTCTCGGTGATCGAGCTCCGCCAATATTGCCGCACCGGCAAAATCCAAATTCCCGAGTGGGCGCAGTCGTTAGGCGGTGTAGCCACGGCGCTCTGCGCCGTCTCGAATCGGAAGTCCACCGGCGACAATTTCTCGGATGGTTTCTCGCTCCGCGTCCCACTGACCGACACCACCATCTATCTCGAGTATCTCGCGAATCGATTCCGAAAAGCCGGCGGAGAAATAGCGAGCCCTGTGCGCTTCGAAAAATTCGAGGATATCGATCCAGACTTCGAGCTCGTGATCAACTGCGCCGGAATCGGCGCGCGCGAGCTCGCAAACGATGTCGATCTCGAGCCGCACCGCGGCCAGGTCGCGATTGTTCCGAAGATGGATGATGTCGGTTGCGCGATTGTTTGCGACGACGACCCGCTGATGTACGTGATTCCGCGCGCGAACGATTGCCTCTTCGGCGGGACGAATGAGGTGAGCGATGATCTCTCGGCTGATCCGAAAACAACCGGTGCGATTGTCGCCGAGTGTAGCCGCGTTTTGAAAATTGCCGCGCCGCGCGTGATTCGCGAGCGCGTCGGTCTCCGTCCGTTTCGGAAATCAGGTGTGCGCCTTGAAAAAGAAAAACTGCGCGATGGCCGCGCCGTGATTCATAATTACGGGCATGGCGGCTCCGGATTTACTTTATCGTGGGGCTGCGCGGAAAATGTTTTCGCTCTCGCGAAGATCGACAGCTAATCGCAGCTCGTGAAGAGCCGGCGCAGGTTGTAGGAATCGAGCTCGCACGGCTGCGGATTGCGCGCGGCGTCGATCTGCAACGCGAGCCAGCAATGTCGCGGACTGTAAATCGTCTCCTCGAATTTCACCTCGCCGCTTTGCACGCGGTCGATCAACACGTGAGTTGGATCTCGCAGAAGCGCGATGATTTGAATGGCGAAGCCCGCAACGCCGAGCAGGATCGGTATCGGTAACAGTAATTTATTTTTCCAAACACGATCGATCGCAGCGGCGACGAGCAGACCAAAGATCGGCAAAGTCAGCGTCATCAATCGACTGCCCCAGCTCAATCCCCAGCCGAGCGGTCCCCAGCAGGCGACGATCAACGCATGCGCGAGAATAAAAAAGATGGAGCAAAGCGCGATCGCCTTTCCTTTTTTGAAGAACAACCACGCGCCGGGGATCGCGAGCAGAAGAATCGGCGAGTAAACGAAGATCGAGCGGCCCGGACTGAAAAAGAGAACCGACAATCCCGTCAACAGCGGCACGCTGAGATTTCCGCTTGGATAACCGGAGGTGAAGAACGAACCGAAGCGCGCATAATTATAGACCCCGAGTCCGACCAATCCGCAGGCGACCACAATCGCGCAGACAATTAAGACGCGCGGCTTTCGTTTGACCGTGTTCGCGATGAAAGGCGCAGCCAAGAGCGTGGTCGGCCGAAACAGGATCGACAACGCGAGCAGCGCGCTGCTTTTGTAAACGCGTTCGGAAACTGCGAACAACAAACTCCAGATCACGAGCGCGCCGGCCGCGACTTCCGAATACAAACCGCGCGATTGATACCACCAATCGGAACAAAGGCCAATCCCGATCACGGTTGCAATCGCAATTCGCCAATCGAAAAATCTCCGGATGAGAAACAAGAGCGCGATCATGCCGAGCGCGCCCCAAGATGCGTTCAAGCAAAGCGCCCAGCGCGCGCCGGTGATCGAAGGCGCGATCTCCGTGGTCCAAACGTAAGGTTGATCGTTGGATTGCGCGGTCAGTTTATAAATGAGCGCGACCGCAACGATGTTTCCCGGAAAATATTTGGTGTAGAGATGTCCGTCCGGCCCTTCGCTGCCGAGATTTACTTTTTCCTGGAGCGGCTTGAGTTGATCGACCGCGAGATGCCCAGTCGTGGCGAGCGAAATCCCGCTCGCGAAAACCGCCGCTTCATCTGAAGCCTGAAGTTTCCCGCGCGCACTGATTCCGTAGAGCAGCAGGAAAAAAACACAACAAACCGCGCCGGCAACCAGATTGAGCCGGCCGCTCATCGCTTAGAGATGCAGTGGCGAAACTTGACCTACGTCAGCGCGTCGCACTGAAAGGAGCTGACGACGTCGTCCGGGCCTTTTGCGGCGAAGAAGCTTTCGTAGTAGCCGGGGCCGAGGTCCCAATGCGGCCCTTTATAATATTCGTCGCGATAAAAGCGCCAAACGCCGCTCACGATCACGATGCAGCTCATGCGATAGTTCCAATAATCGCCGACGTAATGAAAGCTGAGGTTCGTCCGCGCGTAGGCGCCTTTGAAGCCTGTGTGATCGTAAAGAACCAGCTCCGGCAGGCGAATGACTTCCTTGCTCGGCTCGACGTTCTCTTTCCCGGCAGCGCTCGCATGGTAACCGAGCGGGCCAAGTTTCCATTTCATGTCGATGATGCAGCCGTTGTCCGGCGAGAGTTCGGTTTTAGGTAGTTGTCTCATAAGCGGCGGAGGTTCGATGTCGATCTTGAACTAATCGCGGCGCGGCTGTCGAGCAGTTTGGTAGCTGGGAATTAGCTGCCGCCCCCGCGGAGTTCTTGCCTCCAGCGTTTGATCTGCGCTTTCACGTTGCTTGAAGATGGCGCGCCAATGGCGGTCCGGGCCGCGAGCGAACGCCGGACGTCGAAAATTTTCGCAAGATCGACATCCGACAGCGGCGCAAACTTCTTGAGGTCCGCGCGCTTGAGTGCGTTGAGCTTTACTCCTTTGCGATTTGCGTCGGCGACAATTTTACCAACGAGCTCGTGCGCCTGGCGAAACGGCGTCCCTTCTTTCACCAGATAGTCCGCGAGATCGGTCGCGAGAAGATTTGGATCGTCCGCCGCCGCTTTCATCGCCGCGCGATTGATCTTCATCTTCGGCAGCATCGCCGCGAATAATTCGAGCGTTGCCGAAACCGTGTCCACGGAGTCGAACAACGCTTCTTTGTCTTCCTGAAGGTCGCGATTGTAGGAGGAGGGGAGCGCTTTCAACGTGGTCAGAATCGACATCAGATTTCCGTAGACGCGTCCGGTCTTTCTTGCCGCGAGTGAGCTCGGCCATGTCGGGATTTTTCTTTTGCGGCATCAAGCTCGAGCCGGTGGAAAATTCTTCGCTGAACTCGACGAAGCCAAATTCGCTCGTGCTCCAAATGATCAAGTCTTCGCTCAAGCGCGAGAGGTGCATGCCGATCATCGCGAGCGCGAAAATAAATTCGCAGACGAAATCGCGGTCACTCACCGCATCGAGACTGTTTTGGCTGACGCGAGCGAAGCCGAGCTCGCGCGCGATGAATTCGCGATCCAACACGATTGTCGATCCGGCGAGCGCGCCGGAACCGAGCGGAAGAACATCCGTTCGCGAGAGACAGTCGCGCAAGCGTTCCTGATCGCGCGCGAAGACTTCGATTTGGCCTAACACATAATGCGCCAAGAAAACTGGCTGAGCGCGCTGCAAATGGGTGTAGCCGGGCATGACAAGATCGACATGCTTGTCTGCGAGCTGGAGCAGCGCACCCTGCAATTTTCTCAGTCGCGCGGAAGTCGATCCGATTTGTTCTTTGACGTAGAGGCGGAGATCGAGCGCGACTTGATCGTTCCGGCTGCGCGCGGTGTGAAGTTTCGCCCCGGCCTCGCCAACACGTTTCGTCAACGCACTCTCAATATTCATGTGCACGTCTTCGAGCGCTTCGTCCCACTGAAATTTTCCGGAATCGATCTCCTTTTGGATTTCGCGCAGACCGGATTCGATCTTTTTCTTTTCCGCGCCAGAAATGATTCCGGCCTGGGCAAGCGCAGCCGCGTGCGCGAACGATCCCGCGATATCGTGACGATACAATCGGTGATCGAACGAAACCGATTCGCTAAAGCGCCCGGCGATTTTGTGAAGCGATTTCCGAAATCTTCCTTTGCGCATGTTGACGAGCGGAACGTTGCGAACGTGTCACGCGGCTAAAGTTACCGCTAGTTATTTCGGTGCGAGAGAAGCGAGAATTTTTTGGAAGCGGGGATCGTTTCGGATCGGATCCCAAATCGGATCGAGTTTTAGTTCGCCATAGTTTAGATAACCCGGCAACCGCGTCGCGTTCTCTAACTCAGCGAAAGCGGCATCCGTCTTTCCAGTCCAGGCATAAGTGAGCGCCAGGTATTTGAGGACTCTTGCTCCATCGATTGAGTCTTTCGTCACCGGAAGAAGTTCGGCCGCCCGTTTCGCTTCGCGAATCGCCGATTTTTTGTTGCCAAGCCCGGCCTCGATCAGACCAAGCACACAAAGCGCGGGCGCGTTGCCTGGCTGCTGCTGCACAATTTGCTCCACTTCGGCGCGGGCGGCGGTAAATGCGGCGCGCGCATGATCCGCATCACCACGCGAACGCGCGAGAACTCCGTCACACCAACCGTGCGGGAACGGGAACGCTTCTTCCCGGCAGCCATCCGCCGGCATGACCGCGAGAGCGTGCGCCGCTTCATCCCAATTGCGCTCGTATTTCGCGAGCTCGAACGATTGCTGAGCGAAGTCGGCCGCTATCTCCGGCTTTTCGGCGGTAAGACCGCGCAAAATGTTTTCGTATCCCGGAATTTCAGCGCGCGAGCTCACCTCAACATTGGCGCGGTTCAGCCGGAGGGTCGGATTATTCGGGGAGAGCGTAAGCGCACGGTCGAGAGTGGCGGCCATATCCGCATAACGGCGTAGCAGCTCATAAGTTTTCGAAAGTTGCTCAAGCATGAATGGCGTTTGTGGTCCGCGCGGATCGAGCGAAAGCGCCTTCTCCATGTTCTTGAGCGACTCCTCCCAGCGGCCTTGGCGGCGATCGATATAACCGGCGAGGAGAAATACGAGCGGATCGTTCGGCAACGCGCGTTCGGCAGCGGCGAGTTCTTTGCGCGCGTTATCGTAATCGAGATGACCCCAATAGAGATTTTTCGCGAGAGCGAGATGAGTCTCGCCGGAATCGGGTTGTAAACGTCGAAGCGATTCGATCGCAGCTTCGGCGAGCCTCAAGCGTTCAGGCGAATGATCAATCGCGCGCACGTAAAGTTGATCGTGAGCGTGAGCGAGTTGGTAATAAGCCAGCGCAAACGAGCGGTCGCGCTGGACTGCCTGGTCGAGCAAACGGATCGCTGCGAAAAGTTCGTTGCCTGAACTAAACACGGCGGTTTGCGTCAGCTCGCGCGCGCGCAAATAAAGATCGTAAGCCGCGAGATCCTCGGTGGGTTGTTGTTCAATGGCCGCTTTTTCTTGCGGGGAAAGTTTCAATTTGAGCTGGGCGACAATTTGTTCGGCCAGTTCGGTTTCAATTGCGAAGACATTGGCGAGCTCGCGATCGTAGTGTTCGGCCCAGATATGCGCGTCGGTTCCGGCATCAATCAATTGCGCGCTCACACGGACTCGATCGCCGGCGCGTTGCACCGTGCCTTCGAGAATGTGCGCGACACCTAGTGCGCGCGCGATCTCGCGCAGATTTCGTTGCGCCGCGTTTCGGTATTGCATCACCGATGTGCGGCTGATCACTTTGAGGTCGGCGACCTTCGCCAGGTTCGTCAGGATTTCGTCCTGAACGCCATCGGCGAAATAAACGTTCTGTTTGTCGTTAGTCAGGTTCTCAAAGGGAAGAACCGCGATGCTTTTTGGCGAAACAACCGCGTCGGATGTCGATCTTGAATTCGATTCCGTCGGGCGCAGGAACCAGATCGCAAAACTCAGAGCGAGCGCCGCCGCGGCCAAAACCAAAGTGAGAAGAATCGTCCATTTTGGCCAGCGCGCAGGAACCACCGGACGAATCGGCGTTTTGTCTTTCCATCGTTTTCCGCGTTTGAATTTCTCCGGCCGCGCAGCATTGCCGACACCGTCCTTGAAGAGATTGAAAAGATGAAGCCGCAAGCCGTGTTTCACTTCGCACTCGCCCAAGTCATGCAAATACGGCTGCCAATGCCGGTATTGAACGAGATCGTCGGCAACATGTTTCGATACCAGAATGTGCCCGGCGTCTCCGCAATCGAGGACACGTTGGGCGATATTGATTCCGGCGCCGGCGATGTTGACGCGATCGTTCACGTCCGGGATTTGATTGACCGGCCCGCTGTGAATTCCCATTCGCACCTGGAGCCCTGGCGCGTTGCGGAGTTTTTCGGCGATCTCCAGCGCACAGCGAACCGGTTGCTCCAGGCTTTCGAAATAAAGGAGCGCCATGCCGTTCGGTGCTTCGAACAACGCGATTCAACTGCTGCATCGTTTCGACCTGCTCGTTAACCAACAACCGCGAATAACTGACGACGTCGATCAGCAGCAGGTGGGCTATCTCGAGTTCGAGATCGGGCGTAGAGTTCGCGGACATGGCTCGCGGCTATAGAGCCTTTTGCTTCGGCAATGCTCGCAAAATCACGAGGGTCGGTCGAGCCTAATCGTTAGGCGACGCCAGGCGAGATCGCACGGCCGGCGTCCTCCCGTGTTCCATTGTCGCGCCACAATTTGCCCGGCCCAAACGCGGCCAGATTCAAAATAATCATGACCGAAGCGAACAGATACATGCCCATCGCCAGACCGATTCCGGCGTGCATGACAAGAATTGCGAGCAACCAGCGCCGCCCGATTCGACCGGGCCAGATCAGAAACGGATAGCCGATCTCCAATAACAGCACCGCCACGCCGGCGATCGGGAAAAAATATTTGAAGCGGACCAGCGTTTCTACCGGAATGAGATCGAACGGGGGGCGAGTCACAGACCGCCAGAGATTCATTCCGTTCCACCAATCTCGACCGAGCGCTTTCGTTAGGCGGCTGAAGAAATAGATCAGGCAAAGATGCAGCTGAAGGACCCGCCGCCAAAAACCGAGCAATTGCGAACCGGCAATTTTTTTGCGCCAAAAACGATCCAACGAAAATCGGTCGGGGAGCGGAGAGAGCGCCAAATAAAAAAGACCGGTCGTCGTTAAAGCGTCTACGCCGTAGGTTACGAGGCCGCCGCTTTTCACCGCGGACAGATGAATAAGCCAGGCTGCAATCGCAGCCGGCCGGCAAAACAGACCGACCAAAACAAAAAGGCTCGCCACGATCAGTCCGTACCAACTCAGATCGAGAAGAGTCGGTTCGCTAACACCGAGTTGCTTTCCGGCATTTACGAGCCAACCCAGACGCGGGATCAATGGACTTTCCAGAGACAGCAGCGCTTCCGCGAAATCGCGGCTTACTAATCCGCGACCGGTTCCCGAGAGAAGATAAATCCAGTCGCCGTGAATTGAGAAGGCGTAGAGAAGAAGTTGAACCGCCAGACCGATTCGCAAGATCGACAACCAGCGGTCCGACGTCGAAGGAAAGAACCACTCGCGCGAGCACGGCAGAACTTTGCTATTTCGGCGCAGGTCGTTCGAAATCGTAAGCCGCGATGAACTCATAAGAAGGCGTGACGCCGCGCTCCGTCTCGATCGGGCCCGGCAATTTCAATTTCCCGAACACGGCATGGACGGAGACCGCTTCGGGATGATTTTCCCAAGCCGCCGCAGTGAGCATTCGAATCAATATTCTTCGATAGCGCTCGGAATCGCTCCGGCCGATCGCATCCAGCAAACTGCCGAGCCGCAATTCCGCCGCGCGTGAATCAACGCTCGGCAAATCGTCGTCAACGCTGCCGTCGCGATTGTGAAACTCAAACGCCAGTTTGTAACTCTCCGGAACGTTCGGAGCGAAAAAGCCGTAGGCGCCTTCAATTCCGGCACAATGCAAATATCCGACCAGAATCTGTTTCGCCGGATTGGGGCGGGATTGTTTAGGGGTTGTCGACCCTTCCTTCTCCGCGGGCGATGCCGTGCTACTCCGAGAAAGCGGAATGACGGTCAGGCCGTTGGCGATCAACCACCCGAGTTGCCGGACGGAGATTGCGGTGATGAAAAAGAGCTGAAGCGCGAGCCACGCCAGACAAATATTCTTCCGGCGCACGCTCAGCTCTCGTTAACCAATTATTCAGTTATCGAAAGTGGCTTCGATGGCCACCTTGTCAGCCTCAGTGGCGCACGAAATATTCTGAGTCACATTGATGCCGGTCGGTTTTGTATCGCTGCCGCTCGCGGCCGCTGTTTCCGAAACTGGAACCGGTAAAGCTGCTGAAACATCAGCGGTGGATTTCGGACATTTCTTCTTCACATCCCCATTTTGCTTGCGGTGAGTGATGCAATACTTTTTCGAGTGTTTCTTGAGGATGTCGGTTTCCCATTTGTCGACATCGTTGTCATAAGGCGCTTTGAGCTTCTGATAGCTCGGGAGATCAATGTCGTACGGGCCGGATTGAGCAAAGCTGCGGAGTGTTAAGAACAAGGCGCAGGCGACGACGGCGAGGCCAAGCGCAATGGTAATAAGGCGGCGTGGAGTTTTCATAGCAAACGCGGGTTTGCCCTAACGAGTGGCAAATAACAAGCTAAAAGTAAGTCCGCACGCGGCAGACAGCTTTAATCGAGAGCCGCGCTGTGTGTGACGCGAACGGACGCATAAGCGGCATCGCGCAAAACAAATTTGCGAATTTCCACAGTGATCCTGCGAGCGTGGAATTTGCACAAGAGGTGGGACGCGAGCTCGCTCGCCAGGGTTTCGAGAAGCTTTGAAGATTGTCTTCCAATGAAACTTTTCACTTCGCGGCAAAGGAGTGAGTAATCGACCGTGCGCTCGACTGAGTCTTTCATATCGCGAAGATCGCCCGCCGGCGTGATCGTAATGTTCAAAACCAGGCGCTGCTGCCTCTTGCGTTCGGCCGCCGAAACTCCGATGCGTGCCATGACCCTGAGCTGCTCGATGTGAATTTCCGGCTGCGCGCTATCTGTCATGATTAGTGAAGGTGCGGTCCGACATTTGCGCTGATTTTCGTCATTCGCGAAAGTTTTTTGGGAACTTCGGTCCGCAAATCTCGTATTCAATTATAGAGACCAAGGTGTCCAGCAGGAAACCGCGTTCGCCCCAGATTGCGCGAGAGCCTTTAGGCTTGTCGCAGGGTAGGCAAAAACTCATGATCGCCACCCGTGAAAACCGAACCGGCGTCCGGCGATACCGTCCATCCTGTCCGGTTCAAAACGACACGCTGGACCGTGGTCCTTTCGTGCGCCAAGGCGAGCGGCGCTCCGGAAATTGCGCGGGAAGCGCTGACCGAGCTTTGCCGCGCGTATTGGCGTCCGGTCTACGCGTTGATTTGCAGCCACGGTCATTCGCCTGTGGACGCACAGGATTTAACCCAGGACTTTTTTGTGATGCTGCTTAAGGGAAATCTGCTCTCGCTGGCTGATCCGTCGCGCGGACGTTTCCGGCGCTTATTGCGGAGGACGGTAGAGAATTTTTTGAGCGATAAACATCAGTTGTCGCTTAGCCAAAAGCGCGGCGGGACTCTGGAATTTGTTCCGTGGGATGAGGAGCGAATCTTCGACGTGCGATGGGCCGCGACGATTGCGGAAGCAGCCTTGCGCCGCTTGGGCGAAGAATGTGAACGGCGCGGCCGACTGAGAGTTTTCACAGCATTGAGCAAATTTTTAAGCACCGAGCGCGTAGAAATTTCTTATACATCACTCTCCACTTCACTTGGCGTCTCGGAAGCAACTGTGAAGCGAGCGCTTCATCGGCTTCGTGTGCGTTATCGCAAGATTTTGCGCGAAGAAGTTGCGCGCACGGTGACGAGCCCGGCCGACATTGACGACGAGCTTCGGTATTTGTGCGCAGCGTTGGCGAGCGAACAATGAACGACGAGAAAAAGTTTCCCCCAGGATTGACCGACCTGCCTGTTGGCGCAGTCGGAAGTTATTCCCGTTGTCGCTGTGGATCGATTGTCCGTGTCGCGTCCGGCCTGTGCGCGAGTTGCTTGTTGCGGCGCGGCCTGGATTCAAGCGAGAACGAGACCGAAGATTTCGATGCGTTTCTTGCCACGGTTGATGTTCCGGACCGCGATTGGCAACTCGGACTCTATCGCATTTTGGAGGAAATCGGCCGCGGTGGAATGGGCGTCATTTATCGCGCGCGGCATATTCCCTCGCAGCGCGTGGTCGCGCTCAAGCGCGTGCTCAATTATCACAGCGACTCGCAGGAAACTCTCTGTCGGTTTCAGCGCGAAGCGCGCGCGGCGGCCAGCCTGGATCATCCAAATATTCTTCCAATCTACGACGTCGGCGTAACCGAAGATCAACTTCCATTCTTCACGATGAAGTTTGCTGTCGGCGGCAGTTTGCTCGGCGCGATGCAGACGTTTCGCGATTCGCCACGGCGCGCAGTGAAATTGATGGCCGGTGTGGCGATGGCGATCGATCATGCGCACGGCCAGGGAATTCTTCATCGCGACCTGAAGCCGGGAAATATTCTTCTCGACGCACGTGGCGAGCCGCTGGTGAGCGACTTTGGTTTGGCGAAATGGTTGGAAGCAAGCGGGGATCTGACGCGAAC
The DNA here is from genome assembly GCA_003219495.1 of Verrucomicrobiota bacterium. Next base: position 12,372 of record QHOZ01000001.1, read on the forward strand.
GCTCACGGTCTTCGGTACGCCAGGTTACATTGCGCCGGAACAAGCCGATCAAACAATGGCGCGTCTCACACCGGCCGCCGACATTTACAGTCTCGGTGCAATTTTGTTTGAGCTTCTTAGCGGACGGCCGCCGTTTCTCGGCGAACACGCGCTCGCGGTGATGCGGCAAGCCGCGGAGAATGAAGCGCCCAAACTGCGCTCGATCGTGCCGAAACTTTCGCGCGATCTCGAAACTATTTGTGCGCGCTGTCTGCAACGGCAGCCCGAGCTCCGCTATTCCTCGGCCGGTGCGCTAGCCGAAGATCTCGAGCGCTGGTTGGATGGACGACCAATTACCGCGCGCCCACTCTCAGTGCCGGCGCGGATTTATCGCTGGGCGCGACGGAGACGCGCATTGGCTAGCGCTTTGGCAATCTGTCTCGTTTGCGCAGGCGTTCTCGTCACGCGCCAGCTGCAAAATTGGAACCTCCAGAAAGAAGTCCGCAAGGGCGAGCTCTCGAAAAACTCGGTCGCGGTTTTGCCGTTTCTCGATCTCGACACGGCCACGGTTCAGTCGCTTTTGACCGCAAAGCTGGCGAAACATTTTGAAACAGCGCTTGGTTCGCTCGGCAACGTGCGCGTCGTGACGGCTGAAAATACAATCCGTCCCAAAGCCGCGATGCGCGACTTGCAAACGCGGAGTGCACTTTTCGGCACGCTCCGTAAAGTCGATGGCAACACCCGCCTGTCGATCCAGCTTCTGACCGCGGATGGCGATTTGCTTTTTCAACGCGTTGTCGATTTAGCGAGTCCGGAGCAGTTAACGAACGATTTGGCGCCAACGCTCTTTTCCGTGATTAGCGCCAACGATTGGTCGAATTCGATTGCGGCGAATCGCGATCCCGGCCTGCGTAATGAGCAGACGCGCGAATTACTTTCGGCCGGCCGCGAACTCACTTTCCGTTACCGGGTCGCCGACTTTGATCGCGCGATCAACTGTTTCGAAAAAGCGCTGCATTTGGAGCCGCGCTCCGCTTTGGCGCACGCGTATCTCGCCAGTGCCGCGGCGGCGCACACGCATTATCTCTCAAACCCAAACCTGCTGACTTACGCCCAACGCGAAGCGGAAGAAGCATTGCGTTTAGCGCCCAATTCCGGCGACGTTCTGCGCGTTCTCGCAGGCATCGATTACCAACGTGGGCTCTTTCGCCGTGCTCTCGAAGATGGATTGCGCGCAATTGAAACCGGCGCGCCCGATGGAAAATCCGCCGCCATGTTGGGAATGGTTTATCACGAGCTTGGCCGGCCCGATCAAGCATTGCGCTGGTTGGAGATCGCGAAAGCTTTTGATCCGCGACCTGGCGAGTATGAATATCACATCGGCGATTGCTGGTCCGCGTTGGGCGATTACGACAAAGCGGAAATCGCATATCGCCGTGCGAACGATCTCCACCCCGAGCGCGGGCAAGGCGTGGTTGGGATGTCGCTGCTGTATTTGCTTCGCGCAGATTTTGGACAGGCGCGGGCGTTATGCCGGGAAGCGGAGCGCTTGAATCCAGATAGTCCGGAAAACGCGCAACTTGCCGCTCAAATCGAATTTTTCGCGCGCAATTTCCCCGCCGCTAAGAAAATCTACAGCGTTCTCGATCGCCAGGATGCGCACGGGGGCGGAAGTTTTTATGGTAGCGTTAGCTACAAATCCGCGCTTGGCCGGATTGATCTCGACGCAAAATCCTCGGCGGCCGTTCAACTCCTAAAACAGTCGCTCGCGCGCGAACAATTGCAGTTGAGCTCGGCCCCGGATAACCCGGGCTTTCTATACCAGATCGCAGCGATCGAGTCGTCTCTCGGCGAAAACGAGAACGCGGTCGCGTATCTGCAGCAGGCCATCGCAGCCGGTTGGGCGGATTATCGCTCGCTCTCGCTCGATCCGCGCTTTGACAACATCGCGAGCGACCAGCGCGTTCAAGCACTCATCGGTCGAGTAAAATTGAAAATGGAGGAATTTCACAAGGAAGTCAGGGATCACTAAAAAACCACCAGCCTGGAGAAACTAAATGAGAAAGTGGACTAACCCGGACGACAAGAAAGCGGCGTGCATCGCCGTTTTGAACAAGATCGCGAGCGACAAGGCATTCGGCGACAAATGTCTGAAGTCAGACGAGTTCGCACGAAACGCGTTCCGCACCGTGGGCGAGATTGATGTTCCGGACAGCGCCAAGGTGGTGTTCCTGCCGGAAGGCGATGTCGATAATTCCAAACGCGACGGCACAGGCTCGCTCGTGCTCGAGCTTCCGCCGATCGACAATGGGAAAATGCCAAATCGTCATGCGATGGAGTATGTGCGATGCTCATACATCGTCTGGTAAGGGAGCTAGTTAGGTTTTTCTTTCAGGCGCTCCAAGACAAACGCGGCGTCCCAACACTCGCGATGCGCTTTTGAGTTGCGCAATTGCGGCTGAAAATTCCTTCGAAGAAATCGGTCCACGACGATGGCGCTCCGAAAACTTCGGGATGTCGCAACGAAACAACGCGCACGCTTCGGCCACAGCGACGGCGCGCGTGGCTGCTGACGCGGAACATTTTTGTGCGAGCCAGCGACGCCGCTTATTCCGCGAGGTCATCCGGTCGGACATGAGCGATTCAACTAAGATGCGGGCGTACTCTGCGCTTGGGCGGAATAGGGTGCGTGTCTCGCGCGGCCACCTCGCTGCCGAGATTATTTGTTTGTAAAACTTCCGAGCTGATTTCCGATTCGCAAAAATCGCGGCGACAGTTTCGAAACCGCGCACGAGTTCATTGATGTAATGGACGGGAGATTGTGGAATCCCGTTATACGTCGGCCAGCACGATACTCGGTCGGTTCTGGCAAGCGTTGCGTCGAGTGGCGCAATTCCTTCGTAGAAACCGGCGCGATCGCGGGCCGTGAGAGGAACGAGACCGGTTTGCAGGAGAAATGAAAGCCGTTGCCGATCTTTTGAACGCGTTCGGCGTCCTCGAGATTCCTTTGATCCGATCAGCTCCGCGTCCAGCAAGATCGGTTGCATCCCAACCGCGAGCCAATTTTCCCGGTGCAGATCCGAAGCGCCCAGAATTTGCGCGAGCGCGACCTGCGCTCCCCAACGAAAATAAAACGAGCGCACTGCGCTCGAGGATCGGCAATCTGTTCGACGAAGAAATTCCATCCAGTGATAATTTTTTCGCGCGAGCAGCGTTGGAATTTTGAAGCGCGAATCGACTCCGTTGCGATTTAGCCAGCGCAGCGCTGCAAACCAGAGTTTCTCGCCGTCGCAACGACGCGGTTTGTAGATCACTCTGCGCTTCGGCGAAAATCCAACACGCGTGACCGTCCTCCCGCAATCGTGTGGGTCCGACAAGCTTGGCCGAATTGCGATTACGCGAAGCGCGCGTCGATCGGGTGCGAAATGTTTACGCAACAGTGCGCGATCTCTTTTCAGTCGAACGATTAATTCTTTCTGCGCGTGAATCCACGCGCTGACAATTTGCGCCGCGGTTTCGAGCAATCCTGGAAACGTTCGAGTCGCTTCGTTCAGTGAGAAGCCAGTTCTTTTGTTCGAGCCCCGCGCGAGCGCTCTGCTTGCGATTTGCTCGATTCGCAACGTGGGTCCGAGCGCAAACAACAAACGCTTGTTTAAATCTTGCGCCAGGCTCCCCCACGCGGACGCCGCGATCATTCTTTTGGCAGGAGGTGGCGCACGACTTTGTAACTTCGTTACTGCAAAAGTCGCGAGCGGCGCAAGGGCTCGCTCGATGGTTGCCGGCGATGTTCGGCGACGCTTCTTCAGGAGAAGTCGCAATTCGCGCGCGATTCGCTCGGGGTTTTCGATCAAAGAAATTGCCGCTGTGTTGCGTACGCGAGAAACTTTCGCAGTCCATCGATGCGGTGCCGCGCACGCGTCCCGGGGAGCTCTGCCATGATCGGTTTCCACGTTGGATCGACATTGAGATAATGTTCCGGGTCGGCATTCATCACTCCGAGCAGCACTTCAGTAACAATCCGGCTGCCGAGCGGTCCGAGACATTCGCCGCCGCGAAATTTTCTGACCCCGAGAACTTCGGCCTCACGCAAAATGTAATACCAAAGCGGCGTTCGTTCGTGCAGACCGCGACGCTCGAAAAATTCTTTGTCCTCTTGCTCGAGCCCAATCCGCCCGGCGTCGAGCGACCTTATCCCGCAAGCGCGACAAGCTTCCTGTCCCGACGGCAACCCGATTCGTGATCCCCGCAGCAACGTCATTTCCGGCAATGGCGGCGGCGCAGTTTCGAAAGGGATCGGCATCGCGGCCGCGGGCAGATCGAACATGTCTTCCGAAATCAGCGGGTCGATGTTCTCGGCAAAATTCGCGTTGCCTGCCCACTTTCGCGTGAATCTGTCCCAATCAACTACGCGATTCGCGGCGAGCGGCTCACTCTCTTGGCCGCGTTGTTTTTTCCGAATCAGATCGCGCAGTGGAACCAATCCCGTCCAGCGATTGACGTCGTACTGTGGTTGAACTGCGCTGTGACCAAATCGGAAGACTGCTTGCGTGAATTCAATTGGAAGCGCTGAAATTTCCTCGCTGGGAACTGCACGGAAAAAACGCGGACCGCTTCGTTGGATGTCGATCAGAACTTCCGGCAAAATAAACCATCTCAGGAATTCGTTCCGGACAATCCATTGATAATGCCAAGTCGTGAGACGGCGCGCGATTTGAAAGATATTTTCGTCCGATAAGGGCGCGTCCGCGATCCCGCCGTTCTTTGCAAGATCGACAATACGATTGTGAAAAAGCAGGAACGCAACGTGAAGTTGCGAGATGATTAGATGTTGATCGTTGCGATGATCGGCGAGAGCGGTCGAGCCGTTGCGCCGCGGGAGATCGTTCTCCGTCGATTTCAATTCGCGCGTGGCCGTTGTTGCGCCGATCAAGAATTTCTCCGCGCCGCGCTCTGATAGATCATAGAGGTGCGGTGAGTTCGCCGGTCCGCCGCCGTAGACACTTTCCAGATTGAATCGCGGTTGATGCAGATTCGCCGTCTTTTCCGGCGGATGCGACGCGTTTTCCAAACGCGTGCAGTCGCGCGTCAGATCGTGATCAAGAAATTGGCCGAGATAAACAAAAGCGGAGGGCGCGAGATCTCCCTGACGGGGACGGCCGCGTCGATTTTGCGGCGTGTCTTTCATCCGCGCTGACAATGCGCGCAGGTCGGATTCGTCGTGCCCGGCAAAGGGTCCGCCGAACAATCGCGAATAATGCGTTACACAAAAATCTCCGTGCGGGGGACGCGGCATTCGCCGCTGCTTTTACCCGACGCGGAAGCGAACGTCACGAATGATCTTTTCGCCGAAGCGTTGCTTCAGTTTTCGGACGATGTCGATCTTCGCGATTTGCTCGAGCTCGTAATGCAACGCCGGTTGCAGAACGCGGACGTAGAGAACGCGTTCACGCAATGCGACCGGAGAAGAATGCGCGGCGATGAAAGTGCCAACGATGTTGCTCCACGCTTCGAGGACTTCGGTTTCCTGCAAACGCTCTTTCAGTCCGAGGCGCTGCATCAATTTCGGCAGAACATCCGCCGGCACGCTCCAGCGATTCAGGGCGACCGTTTTTTCCGGAAGCCCGCGCCATTCAGCAACTACGCGCGCGCGAAGAGACGGATTCAGGGCCATGCATCGATCCTAAGATCGAGAATCGAAATTCCAAAACCGGAAAATCGGAAATGTTTAGTAACGCCGCCGCATGTTGCTCGGCAGAATATTCAGCTCGGTCCGATATTTCGCGACGGTGCGGCGCGCGATCGGAATGCCGCGCTTGCTCAAAATTTCGACGATCTCTTTGTCGCTTAATGGCGAAATGCCCTCTTCGCCCTTTACCAGATCGAGGATCGCTTCTTTCACGCTCGTGTTGCTCATCGATTGGCCGGTCGCGGTTTGATAACCGGGTGTGAAGAAATACTTCATCTCGAACACGCGCTGCGGCGTGGACATATATTTGCCGGAGATCGCGCGGCTCACCGTCGTCTCGTGCACGCCGACCGCGTCCGCGATCTGCACCATCGTCATCGGTTTTAAATGAGCGGACCCTTTGTCGAAAAATTCGAGCTGCCGTTTCACGATCTCGTGCGCGATGTTAGAAATCGTCTGCTGGCGTTGATGAATCGATTTGATCAGAAACTTTCCGCTGCGGATTTTGTCGCGAATGTAATCCTTCACGTCGCTGCCGTTGCGGTCCTGCGCCATGATATCTTTATAAGTGTTGCTGATGCGCAGGTGCGGAATTTGTTCGCCATTTAGGATGACCTGGTAGCTGCCGTTCACTTTTTCGACGGTGACGTCGGGCAGCACATAATTTTTCGGTGCCTCCGCGAATATCGCGCCGGGCCGAGGATCGAGTTGCGCGATATTGTTCGCGCACTTTTGCACCTGCTCGACGCTGATTCCCATTCGCCGCGCAATTTCCGGAAATCTTCGCTTGCCCAAATCCTGCATGTGATCGGAGACGATCTTGTATTCCAAACTGTTCTGCCGCGCTTCGCGCTTGAGTTGGATCAATAAGCACTCGCGCAAGTCGCGCGCGCCGACGCCGGGCGGATGAAAGCTCTGGATGAGCGTAAGCATCGTTTCAAAATCTTCCTGCGCGATGCCTGTGTTCAGCGCCATTTCCTCCGGAGTGGTTTGAAGAAAGCCGTTGTCGTCGATGTTGCCGATGATCAGCTCCGCGGTCTTGCGATCATCGCCATCAAGAGCGTTTTGATTGAGCTGACCCATCAAATGCTGCTGCAAAGTTTCCTGGGTCGGGATTGAATCGAAAAAGAACTGGCGCTTTTCCTCCGCTTCCTGCGAGCGACCGCTATAGCTCGACGATTGCGCCATGTAATCGCGCCATTCGTCATCGAGTTTCGCCAGCTTATCGAATTCCTCTTTGAAATTATCTTCCGCCGGAGCGGGTGTTTCTGAGTCAGCGGGAGCGTCCGGATTTGGCGGGTCGGCTAATTCTTCCAACACCGGATTCGTTTCCATTTCCTGCTGAACGAGATTGCGCAGTTCGAGGAGCGGCGCCTGAAGGATGAGCAAACTTTGCTGGAGTTGCGGGGCAAGAACCTGTTGCAGAGAAAGATTCTGCGTCTGATGCATCCCAGGTCCGGCCATAGTGTGGAGTTTACTGTACTGTCGGGCGAGCGACAGGCAAGCAGGTTGAGGGCCACGCGCTTCGCGCCGGCTGCCTTTTCGCGCGGGCGACGCGATTCGGGAACACGACTTGCTAATTTATCATGCGTGCTCAGTTCTCGAATGGCTCGGACCTTCATCGTGCTAATCCTGTCCGGTATGCTGCTTATGGTCTCGTTCAGCGATGCCCAAACTCCGGGCCCGAGTCAGGAACAGGCGCTTCTCGCCTTGATCAAGGAAATTCAGACACAGCAAGCGCAGATGGCGGAAAACCAAAAACAGATCGAGACCAAGCTCGGAGATGTCAGTGAGACGGTCCGCGTCGCGCGGATTTACGCCGGACGATCGCAATGAAGAATTCCTTCCTCGCGCTCTTCGTCGCTTCAGTTGGGATGATCGTTCCCGCGCGCGCTCAAGATCAATCCGCGCAGCTGTTCGCGGCGGTTGCTAAGTTGCAGAAACAGCAAGCTGAGCTCGCCGACAATCAGGCCAAGCTCGATTCGAAAATAACCGATGCCGCAGAAACACTTCGTGTTGCCCGTCTTTTCATGAGCCGCGGTGGCGGCAAGCACAAACCGCCACCTCCGCCGAAATAATGAATACGTACCCTAAATACTTCGCCTTGTTAGTGGCCAGCGCCACATTCTTAGTCGCAACCGGCAAAGCGCAATCACCTGCGCCAATTATCGTTCAGCCTGCCAATGCCGCGAGTGTTACATCGACATCGTCGAAGACCGTCGCTGCGACTGCTGCAGAAGGCGCGGCACTTCCAGCCGCGATCAAACTGCTCGAGCAAATTAAGGCGGGTAACGACGAGGTCTTGGCGAAGCAAAAAGCAGCTCTCGAAAAGCTCGACGAACTTCAAGAAGCTGCTGACCAGCTCCAGATTTTCGCGAAACGCGGCTAGCGACAGAGTTTCGCTAGAACAACCACGTCGCGTTCAAGCTGGCGAAAGCAATCCGCGTGTTCCTGCGCAAATCGAAAATCCGGGCAACATCGTCGTTGTTTCCTGGTCCATTGTATCGCGAAGCCCACTGCTGCGTGCCGCCGGAATTATATTTGATCGTCGCGTAATCGAAGCCGGTTCCCGATCCGAGCGAGGTTCCTGTGACGTAGACATTTCCTGAGCCATCAATTGCGAGGGCGTTCGCCTGGTCATCGCCGTTGGCGGGGCCGTTGTATCGCGATGCCCACGTTTGCGCGCCGCTCGGATCATATTTCACAGTCGCGTAGTCGAGAGCGGTTCCAGAGCCAGTGGATCCGCCGGTCACGTAAACACCTCCTGAAATATCGACCGCGAGTGAATAGGCAAAATCGTCACTGTTGGCGGGACCGTTGTATCGCGACACCCATTGTTGCGATCCGCTCGGATCGTATTTGATGGTCGCGTAGTCGAGACCGGTTCCGGAGCCGAGCGAACTGCCGGTGACGTAAATGTTTCCCGACATATCAATCGCAAGCGCATAAGCGATATCATCGATACTTGCCGGGCCGTTGTATCGCGCGGCCCATTGTTGTAACCCGCTTGAATCGTATTTGATGGTCGCGTAGTCGAGACCGGTTCCCCAGCCGAATGAACTGCCGGTTACATAAACGTTTTCGCAGCAATCTAGCGCGAGCGAATATGCAATGTCATCGACACCGCCCGGACCGTTGTAGCGTGAGGCCCATTGCTGCGTTCCGCTGGAGTTATATTTTATCGTCGCATAATCCAGCCCAGTACCCGAGCCCATCGAGCTGCCGGTTACATAAACATTGCCGGAGCAGTCAACCGTGATCGCGTAACTGATGTCATCAATGTTGCCAGGGCCGTTGTAACGCGCGACCCACAGTTGAGTGCCACTCGAGCTGTATTTCACGGTGGCATAATCGAGACGGCTCCCGCCGCCTGAAGAACTTCCCGTCACATACACATTCCCCGCGCTGTCGACGGTGATTGCGTATGCAATATCCTCGCCATTCGCTGGCCCATTGTAGCGCTTCGTCCACTGCTGCACCCCGCTCGAGTTATATTTGATTGTCGCAAAATCCAAACCGGTACCGAGTCCAAGGGAGCTTCCTGTGACATAAATGTTACCTGCGCTATCGCGTGTGATCGCGTAGGCAACGTCTTCACCGTTTGCCGGGCCATTGTATCGGGCCACCCATTGCTGAGCGCCGCTGGAGTTATATTTGACCGTCGCGTAATCGGAGGCGCTTCCGGAGCCCATCGAGCTGCCGGTGACATAGACATTTCCTAAACCATCTACCGCAATGCCACCCTCGAGTTTCGCGTTCGCAGCCGCGACGACGTTTGTCAAAATCAAGTGCCGAATATTTCTTCTGCTGCTAATCGTACGACATTCGCCTGACGAAGGTCATAAGTATTTTGTCACATTTTCGCCAAGCGACGTTAGTCGCTTTCAAGCGCTTGCCTTCGCGCGTTTGTGCTTTCCAAGATCGACATCCTCGCGTTTCATTTGGCCTGCGATGAAGACGGAGGCGCCGGCTTACAAACGGGTTGTGCTCAAGCTGAGCGGCGAATCGCTTCAGGAACGCGGCGCCCGCGAAAATATTTCGCCAGCGATCGTGCGTGACATCGCGGAAAGGATCGGCGAAGTGAGCAAGCTCGGCGTTCAAATCGCGATTGTGATCGGCGGGGGAAACATCTGGCGTGGTTCGTCGGCTGCGGTGCGCGGAATGGATCGCACGACTGCAGATTACATGGGCATGCTCGCGACCGTGATCAACGCGCTCGCGTTGCGAAGCACGCTTACCAAGATCGGCGTCGAAGCACGCGTCCAAACCGCGATCGAAATGAAAAACGTGGCCGAGCCGTTTATCCTCGGTCGCGCAATTCGCCATCTCGAACTGGGTCGCATCGTGATTTTCGCGGCCGGCACCGGAAATCCGTATTTTTCCACTGACACGACGGCGGCATTGCGCGCGAGCGAGATCGGCGCCGATGTGATTCTGAAAGCGACGAAAGTCGACGGCGTTTACGATCGCGATCCAAATAAAGATCCGAACGCGAAGCGATTCGATCGAATCTCATTTAGTGATGCGTTGAGCAAACGATTGCAGGTGATGGATTCGACTGCGTTCAGTCTTTGCATGGACAACAAAATCCCGATTGTCGTGTTCGACATGTATAAATCGGGAATTCTGCGGGACGCGGTGCTCGGGCGAAAAGTTGGCACATTGGTTTGCGACGAGACGGAGACGAAGTAGAAATTTACGCGCATGGACAAGGACGAGATTCTTTTGGAAGCCGAGATGTCGATGGAGAAAAGCGTCGATTATCTGGTGCACGAATTTTCGAGCGTGCGGACGGGAAAAGCATCGCCCGCCCTGGTCGAGAATATCGACGTGCAGGCGTACGGATCGACCATGAAGCTGAAACAGCTTGCGCTGATCACCACCCCCGAGTCGCGCTTACTCGTGTTGCAGCCATTTGACGCGGGAACGGTTCAGGATATTGAGCGCGCGCTCAAGGAATCGAAGATTGGAATCACGCCGGCGGTCGATGGAAAAATTATTCGACTGCCGATTCCGGAACTGTCCGAAGAGCGGCGCAAAGAGCTCGCCAAATCGCTAAGCAAAATGGCCGAAGAAGCGCGCGTGCGCGTGCGGAGCAATCGGCGGACGGCGCTCGACGAAGCGAAAAAACTCAAGGCGGGTGGCGGGATCAGCGAAGACGAAATGAGCGATCTTGAAGACGCAATTCAGAAACTGACCGACCGCTTCGTTAAATCAATCGATGATCATCTCAGTCATAAAGAAACTGAGATCATGAAGGTCTGAAGAAAGTTGGCGATTGACTAGAGCCTGACGAGGTCCAGCAAGAACTGGCACCAGAGATAAATCATCCCGCGCCAGGAATATTTCACGTCGCCTTCCGGCGTAGGTTTGAGAACGCCTTTGTCGATGTTGTGCGCGATCTGCTCGCGTAAGTCTCGTTCCATTTCGTTCTCGATCTTTTCTTCGTCGAGCTCCTCGATCAACTCGAGATGGACCTCGTTCTTCCTCAGAAACGCGCGGTGACTTTGATAAAGCTGCCAGAACGATTGATCAGGGCGCTGACGATTGATTCGAAACTGCGGCGTGAGTTTCAATCCGTACGACAACGGATAATTCCAGGTCGTCCAAATAACGCCGCCGCGCGCGCGCGATGAGATTCGCAAGTAATAATCGTGTTGCTCGTTGAGACAGATCGTGGCCTGCGCCCGATCCTCCGCTTTGTAAAAGAGCCGGAAATATTGCCGATAATCTTCCCAGTCCCAACCGGCGTCGTTCACGTGCGCGAATCCTTCATTCTCGATCTCGCGCGTGATCTCATTGAGCGTCGGAAAAGTATCGCTCGAAGGGGGCGACTTTGGACGAAGTCGTTTCTCTTTCGGTAAACGCAGCGTCCGGATGCGGGTGAGAATTTCCAGCCACGGCAAAAAGAACCATGACGCCGCGGCGATTGCGCCTAGCAGATGACTGTCGCTGATGAAATAAACGAACAGATACGAAACGACCAGGATGGCGATGGCGCCGGCTTTTTGGGAGAACGAGCTTTGAAAACTGCGGAGTGCGACGGCGAGGACTCCCACGCCGAGCAGGATGAAAAGCTTGAAGAGCATCAGGGTGTGATTCGATGCTCGGTCAGGAATTTTTCCAACTGATCGGTATCGAAATTCGCGAGCACATGGTCGCCCGCAACAAACGTCGGGACGTACGTTTGCTCGGAGAACTGCTTCATTTCCTCATAAGCTTGTCGATCTTCGCCGACGTCGATCTCCGTGAACTTATAGCCGCGCGCCTCAAGGAATTCCTTGGCGTCGATGCACCACGAACTAATTCCATCAAGAACGGAAAATAAACGACGCGCGGCGCGGCCCGTCAATAGATCGCGTTAATAAGACTTCGCCCACACCGCCCGCTGGGCGCTGGCTTGGCCGGTGAAAATGCATTTACCCGGCTCGGACTCGCCAGAGGGAATCACCCGGATCGTCACTTTCAGGTCTTTTTTTATTTTCTCTTCGACTTCGCGGGAGCCGTTCCAGTGCGCGAGCGCGAATCCGCCGTGGATCTCCGGTTTGTTCCCGTTTTTTGCGGTGAAGAAATCGTAAAACTCCTCTTTCGATTCAATCACGCGGGTATTTTCCTCCTGAAATTTCTTCGCCCGCTCGAAAAGATTGTTTTGGATCGACATCAGCATCTCGGGTGCGACCGCTGCAAATTCCTGGATCGACATCGACTCTTTGGATTTTACCGGTTGATCGCGCCGCGAGACGGCGACTGAATTCGCCTCCAAATCGCGCGGTCCGATTTCGACGCGAATCGGCACACCTTTCTTGATCCACTCCCAGTTTTTCACGCCGCCACCGAGATCGCGGCGGTCCACTTCGACTTCGATCGGCGCGTCGGCGAAATGTTTGCCGCGCAGTTGCAGCGCGAGCCCGTCGCATGCTTCTAAAACTCGCGCGCGCGTCTCCTCTTTGGGCGTGATCGGCAGGATCATGATTTGCGTTGGCGCAATACGCGGCGGAAGCACAAGTCCGTCATCGTCGCCGTGCATCATCACGACAGTGCCGACCATGCGCGTCGTCATTCCCCAACTTGTCGTCCAACCGAATTCCTGTTTGCCTTCGCGGTTCTGGAATTGGATGCCGCTCGCCTTGGCGAAATTTTGTCCGAGAAAATGTGACGTGCCGGCCTGGATCGCTTTCCGATCCTGCACCATCGCTTCGATCGACAAAGTATCGACTGCGCCGGGAAATTTCTCACTTTCCGATTTTTTGCCGCGAACAACCGGAATCGCGCAGGAACTCTCCGCAAACGTCGCGTAAACATTTAGCATTCGCTCGGTTTCTTCGCGCGCTTCCGCTTCACTCTCGTGAACGGTGTGACCTTCCTGCCAGAGAAATTCTGCGGTGCGCAAAAAGAGCCGCGGCCGCATCTCCCATCGGACAATGTTCGCCCATTGATTTAATAGAATCGGCAGATCGCGGTAGGATTGGACCCACTTCGCGTAACTCGCGCCGATAATTGTTTCCGAAGTGGGTCGAACAACGAGTGGCTCATTGAGCGGACTTCCGGGTTTTAATTTTCCGTCCGCGTCCATTTCCAGGCGCGTGTGCGTGACGACCGCGCATTCCTTGGCAAACCCTTCGACGTGTTCGGCTTCTTTTGCGAAATAACTCAGCGGAATGAACAGCGGGAAATAAGCGTTGCGGTGGCCGGTTGCGCGAAACATCGCGTCGAGCAGATGCTGCATGTTCTCCCAAATTCCGTAGCCCCACGGACGAATGACCATGCAACCGCGCACATCGCTGGGCTCTGCCAGCTCGGCCGCGCGAACCACCTGTTGATACCATTCCGTAAAATCCTCCTCGCGCCGTGGAGTGATCGCGCTCTTCTGTTCTGGTGCTTTCGTCATCGCGAGAACGAATTAATCTCGCGTGACGGAAATGGCTAGTTACCTTTTTTCGTAACCTTTCCCGCGATGCGCGGTCTTATCTGGCGTATGAAATTGAAATCAGCAGTTACTTTGTCGATCTTGGCGGCGACGCTTCAGTTCGCCCCGACGGTTTTCAGTCAAGATCAGGACCGCGGTCAGCGCGGAAAACGTTGGGAGCAAAGACTCGCGAATTTGTCGCCGGAAGAGCGTCAGAAACTTCAGGCCGCGCGCCAAAAGGCGATGCAGGATCCGGGCGTTCAGGCATCCCGAGAAAAAATGCGCCAGGCGCACAAGGAATTTCGTGACGCAATGCACTCCGCAATGTTGAAAGCGGATCCGTCGATTCAGCCTGTCCTCGACAAGATCCCGAAGCGAAACGGCGGCGCTGGCTTTTGATCGATCGGTAGATCGACAGCGTTACGGGTTTTTCGCGACGAGCTGTTCTCCGCGCTCGGCGTAGCCGCCCGCGAAATCAATCGTGCAAACCGTGCGATAGCGCGCATGCGGTCCAAAGGCCGCTCCCGCGTAATTGAACTTCGGATTGAAAATGTTTTTGCGATGACCGCGGTCGCGCACGCCGTCGTCGATGAGCAATGCCAGCATAACGTCGCGCGCAGTTTTGCGACTGTAGGAAATGTTTTCGCCCCACGTTGTGCTCCAGCTTCCGTAACGGCTGATCCGGTCGCCCCCATGACTTCGATCACTTCCTTCGTGTCCGAGTTGGCCGCTGACCTGCTCGGCGCAATGATCTGCCGCCGCGTGGCACATTCCGGACGACAACGTTAACGGCGGAAGCGGGTGCGCTTTCTTCAAAAAGTGGACCGCTTCATCGACCGCGTGACCGCGCTCTTTCATGAAAAAGGGGCGCGCTTCCGCAACGAAACCTGCATAAAGACTTGGATTTTCGCGTGCCAGATTGAGCTCGCGGAGGACAGCGGCCGCGGAGACCTGTTCTGATTCGGTCGATTTTTCGCGGGCGAAAAGGGGAGCGGTGAGGGCAAGCAGGAGGCAGCCGGCGGCTAGAAATTTGAGGCGCATTATAATTACTAGAAAGCACCTTTAATGCCCGACTGCCCCGGGATTCCGCCGGTTGACAGTGTCGTCTCATACCGGTAGTTTCCGTGCCCTTCCCCCGACTCCGATGAAGACGTTTTCTGCTAAAGCCAACGAAATTGATCGCAAATGGTGGGTGATCGACGCCAAGGACCAAGTCCTCGGTCGCGTCGCGGTCAAGGCGGCGAATCTTTTACGCGGAAAAGAGAAATCAGTTTTCACGCCGCACGTCGACACCGGTGACTTCGTCATCGTCATCAACGCGGACAAAGTGCGCGTTACCGGCAAGAAAGAAGAGCAGAAGACCTACATGAGCTTTTCGGGTTTCGTCGGCGGTCATAAATCCGAGAACGTCCGCGCGAGACGCGCGCGTCATCCGGAACTGCTGATCGAGCGCGCGGTGCGGGGAATGATTCCGCACAATCGCCTCGGCCGGTCCGCTTATCGCAAGCTCAAGGTTTATCGAGGCGAAGCGCATCCGCACACGGCGCAGCAACCGAAAGCCGTGAAGATCGCCTAAGGAAATTTCTGTATGGCTCAAACTGAAGAATTTATCGCAACCGGTCGCCGCAAAACTTCAGTCGCGCGCGTCCGCATGTCTGCCGGCAGCGGCAAGATCGACATCAACGGTCGCAGCTTTGAAGATTATTTTCCGAGCGTGCCGTTACAGAACGTGGTGCTGCAACCATTGCAGGTCGCGAAAGTCGTGAACACGTACGACGTTTCAATTAATGCCAGCGGCGGCGGCGTTGTCGGTCAGGCCGGGGCGGCGCGGCTCGCGATTGCGCGCGCGCTTCTGCAAACCGATCCGAACATTCGCGGCGGTTTGAAGAAGGAAGGTCTGCTTCGTCGCGATCCGCGCATGAAAGAGCGCAAGAAATCGGGTCAACCCGGCGCTCGCAAACGCTTCCAATTCTCGAAGCGCTAATTCGATTTGTGTCCCGGGGACGTTGCCGGCGGCAATTCCAAATCTCGCGGGCGAAACGCGCCTGCAGACACAGTTGCTACGGTTTCTTTGGCGTCGGCGCGCCCGCCGGCGGTGGCGCAACCGGTGCTGGGGCGGGAGCAGCGATCATCGGCGGCGGTTTCTGGCCGAGAGCTGGAGGCATGGCCAACTTTGGTTGTTCCGGCGGTTTCATTGTGCGCAACTGCCGCATCGCTTCGCCGACCCAGACCGTGTCCATTCGATTATCGTTGGCGCTTTCGCTTTGCTGACCGGGCATTTTGTATTTCGTCAGCATTTCTTCACAAACGCGGCGCGCCTCGTCCGTTTTCCCTTTTGCCTTCAGTAACGGCACTTGCGAAATGAGCGCGAGCGGACCGTGGTAGGAATTCGGATACTTTTGCGCGACCTGCTGATAAATCGCGAGCGCTTCGTCGGGCTTTCCCAACGATTCCAAATTCGCCGCCATCGTGAGTCGCGCGGTCGGGACAAAATCGTGCTCCGGATATTTGTCGGTGAATTTCTGAAGCGTCGCGTTTGCTTCGGCAAATTTCTTTTCCTCGCGCTGCTTTTGCGCCAGCACCAGGTACGCGCTCGCGCCCGCGGGCGTTCCTGAATAACGCTCGATCACTTGCTCGTAATCCTGTTGCGCCTTCGCGTTGCCGAGCGCTTCGGCAGCGGTTGAATCGCGACGATTCGCATAAAGCCGATATCCGGCGTAACCGGCGATCGCCAGAAGAATGACAATCAATGCGGCGGCGATTTCCTTCTGAAATAGCATCCAGAAAATCTGCGCTTCAATTGCAGGTTCAGTGGCTGGCGGAGCGGTCGGCATGGTTCGGGTGGTCGATCTTCAGCGGACGGATCTGGCCCGCGTGAGTTGGTCTTATGCCACGCGAAAGTTACCGGCGCAAGCGGGAGAAGCCGACTCCATGCGATTGGTAATTAATGATTCCTGAAGAACCCACACCTGCCATGCAAAATCCGGAGAAGGATCCAGAAGATTGGACTACCGGCGAAGAACCAATGACCGGCCCGCAAAGTTCCTATTTGCAAACACTTTGCCGCGAAGCGGGCGAAGAATTCAACGAGAAGCTGACGAAAGCCGAAGCGTCTAAAAAAATCGAGGAGCTTCAGCAAAAAACCGGTCGCGGGAAAAAATAAACAGCGACTAACGTCCGCGCGCACTTTTGGTTCTGCTTCGGCCTTTCACGCTGTGTCGCTTCATCGCCGCGCTTCCTCCGCCCCGGCTCAAATTCGTCGCGCTCGGTTTTTTTCCTGAGCTGCGTCGGGTTCCTGGCCTGTTGCCAGGTCGCGCGCCGGATTTCGTGCGCGCACCCCGTCGATCAGCGTCGGGTAATACCAGCTCGGATTTATTTTTGTGCGACATCGCGCCGCTTAAT
>QHOZ01000001.1:29489-30589 GCA_003219495.1 Verrucomicrobiota bacterium
GCGTATATTTCTTTTTGCTCCCTCTCGCCATAAAATTCCTTTCGTTGATTGGCTCCATCTTAGAACGCAGATCGGCGCTACGTCGGATTTACCGTTGTTAGGCGCAAGAATACGCGCGCTCGCTGCTTGCAAGGCGAAATTCTAAATGTGGACGGAATGCATGAGCTTTATCTGAAAATCTTCGGAGTCGACGGACACCCGAACGATCTGACGGTGCTTCAAATGTCTGTGCGTTGTTTCCTCATCTTTGCGGTGGGTCTCGCGCTTGTTCGCATCGGCGATCGCCGCTCGTTATCAGAAAAGACTGCGTTTGATGCCATTTTCATCGTCCTCTTGGGATCAATTCTTTCCCGCGCGATCAACGGTACCGGCCCGCTACTTCTCACGCTTTGGGCGTCCACATTCCTGATGCTTATTCATCGCCTTTGCGCCTACATCGCATATCGCTCTCACCGCTTCGGCAAGGTCATCAAAGGGCAGGAGGTCACCATTATCCGAGACGGCAAGGTGGATTGGTCGGCAATGCAGAAGAAGCTCGTTTCGAAACACGACCTTGAAGAGGACCTGCGCCTCGATGCGAAGACCGAGGACCTTTCGAAAATAAAAGTCGCGCGACTCGAGCGCAGCGGCGACATCAGTTTTATCAAAAAAGACGAATCGTAAGATCGGCATCTTCGTTTTCTGATTTCGATATTGGACGTTCGGCTTTCGGCGTTCGACGTTTGCTTGATGCTCCCGCACGATAAGCTTTTCACTCCCGGCCCGGTCGAAGTTTCGCCGAAAACATTGCAAGCGTTTTCGCAGCCGATGATCGGTCATCGCGGCGAAGATTTTAAGAATCTGTACCGCGACATTCATCCGAAGCTGCAAACGCTGTTCGGTACGAAACAGCCGGTGTTTCTTTCGACTTCGTCAGCGTGGGGCGTGATGGAAGCTGCAATCCGCAATGTTGTCGATCGTGGCGTGCTTTGCTGCATGTGCGGTGCGTTCTCTGACAAATGGCTCGACGTCGCGCGTCGCTGCGGCAAAAACGCCGAGCCGTTGCAGGTCGATTGGGGAAAACACATCGATCACAAAGATCTCGATCGCGCGCTTGCGTC
>QHOZ01000192.1 GCA_003219495.1 Verrucomicrobiota bacterium
TTCGTTTCCGAAGGGTTGTTGTCGATCTACCAGCACAATATCGAGCCGGTGTTTGAGATGGAGATACTGCAAACCGTCATCGAGCAGAAGCGTGTCCACTTTCCAGTTGTCGATCGCGTAACGGCCGCTTTTCACCCGGTCTTTGTCCACGAGGACGATCACGTCCTTCAAATTGTGCGCGAGCATGTACGGCTCATCGCCGGCGGTGACGGAATCGAGAAGCACTTGTTCGCCATCTGAAACCACACGCGGCGGATCGATCTCGTTGTTGAATAAGCGATTCAGCCAGGTTCTCTTCGTCGGTTTGGGCTGGCTTTTGTAACCGCGACTGAGAATCGCGACGCGACGGCCGCCGGATTGTAGCGCGCGTGCGAATTTTTCGACCACGGGAGTTTTGCCGGTGCCGCCGACGGTCAAGTTTCCAATGCTAATGACGATGCAACCGAGCGTGCGCTCGCGCAGAATTCGTTTTCGATAGAGATAGAGCCGCAATTGCACGATCCGCTCATACACGAACGAGAGTGCGTAGAGCACGCCGCGCAGCATTGCCGCGCGAAAGCCGCGACGACGCCCAAGCACCACGTCGATGCCGAACTGCTCAAGATTTTCGAGCGTCCTTCCCATTTAACGAATCTGAACACCGTGATTATCGGCGGTTGTGATGACAATCTCACATTTTGATTTTGCCGCGCCATTCATCGCGGCGGTAACTCTTGCGGGATTTCGCAGCGTGACCGCGCAGATTGTCGATCCTGAACCGCTCAAGAATGCGCCGAGCGCGCCGGCTTTCTCCGCGGCGGCGATCACGCGGGGCAAAAATGGAATCAGCTTTGTGCGAAAGGGCTGGTGAAGCTGATCGACAAAAGCGCCGCGAAGTTTTTCGTAACCGCGCGATGCGAAAGCGGCAGTGATCGCTGCGGCATTGCCGGCGCTTTGGACCGCCGCAGTACGCGAAATTTTCGCCGGCAGAATTTTCCGCGCGGCGGGCGTTGAGATTTCGAAGTCAGGGATCAAGAGAACAAATTTTAAGCGCGGTGAGACTTCGAAGCGCTGAAAATTTTCGCCGCGCACAATCGTGAATCCTCCAAACGAACACGGCGACGCGTTATCGGGATGTCCTTCGAGCTCAGCGCATAATTGGAAGATCGACAATCGATCGAGTGGACGGCCGCTGAGTTCATTTAACCCGTGCAAAACTCCAAGACGTATCGTCGCACTGCTGCCGAGCCCGCGACAGCGCGGAATCTTTTCTTTGCCCGAACAAGAAAACTCAAAGCGACGTCGCTTCGTTCGCTTGAAAAACAGATTGGCCGCTTCCCTGACGATCTTCTCCTGGCGCTCGCGATTTTTCGTGCGCGCGATCGTAATCGAATTGTAAATCCGCAACGCGACGCCGAGGCAGTCGAATCCCGGGCCGAGATTGGAAGTGCTGGCCGGAATGCGGATGGTGACTCGTTCCATTGCGATTAAGGTTTAGTTTTCTGTCATGTCGAGCGAAGTCGAGAAATCTCTAATATTTCTGTTCTGAGGCGCTTTCCAAAACAGAAATAGTTAGAGATTCCTCCACTGCGGTCGGAATGACAAAAATGCAGGTGAATGAATGGTTAAATCGGCAGCCGCTCGGTACCTTCGAGCACGAAGGCACGAACGCGCACCGGCTTTGCACGATCGACAATGGTTGGGCCGAACGCTTCGAACGCGACGTTGTGATTTCGTTTCGAACGGAGCGCGCGCGCGATAGGCTTCTCTTAGAACTTCAGGCGTGGGCGAGCGCGGTTGAATTTCAACTCGGTCGCGTCTTCGGAAGATTTTTGCCGCGCAAAAACGAAGACCGGGAAACGCCAAAGCTTCTTTCCGGGAACGAGAGCGAGAGCTTAGAAACGATCGCGACCGAGAATCATTTGAAATTCGGAATCGATTTCGCGGCCGGCTATTCGGTGGGACTCTTTGTCGATCAACGCGAAAACCGGCGATTCGTCCGGGAAAGGAAACCGCAGCGACTGCTGAATTGTTTCGCCTACACCTGCGCGTTCTCGGTTGCGGCCGCAGCCGCGGGCGCGAAAACGGTGAATGTCGATCTTTCGAAAAAATCGCTCGAGCGTGGCCGGCAGAACTTCGCGCTGAACGAATTATCGACCGACGGCCACCAATTCATCGCGGACGATGTGCGCCCGGTTTTGCGCCGGCTCTCGCGGCGCGGCGAGAAATTCGACATGATCATTCTCGATCCGCCAACATTTTCGCGGACGAAGGGCGGCGCGGCGTTTCATGTTGAGAAGGATTTTGAGGAGCTGATCGCGAACGCAGTCGAAATCGCTGATCGTAACGCGAAGATTTTGATTTCGACCAATTGCGAAACATTACCCGAGCCGGGCCTGGAGCGCATGGCGCGCTACGCGCTGAAATTGTCGCGCCGGGGCGGCGCATTTCATCGACAGCCGCCGCCCGTCGATTTTCCTCCCGGAACAGGGGCGAAAACGGTGTGGCTTAGTTTGCATTGACCAAGTCGCAGTCGCGGACAATCGTTGTTCAATGGAAACACGGGCAAATGAAGATCTGGCCGAGCGCGGCCTGCGTTACACGCGCGAACATTTCGACGAGTTGGTGAATGAAACCGAAGCCTACGTGCGCAAAAATCCGGTGCAGTCCATCGCCTACGCGGTGTTGGCCGGGTTCGTTCTGAACCGATTGGGGATTGGACGGATTCTGAGCGGCGTCGTGCGGCTGCTTCTTTTCGCGATCAAGCCGGCGATGTTGATTTACGGCGCGACAAAGTTGTACGAGGCGTCGCAGAACGACGACGAGCGCTAATCGCTCACTCGTCCAGCGTAAAGCCGACTTTCAACGTCACCTGCCAGTGCGCAATATCTCCGTCCTCGAGATAGCCGCGCGTTTCGGCGATTTCGAACCAGCGCATGTTCCGGATCGTCTTCTTCGCGCGGGTGAGGGCGTTCTTCACCGCCTCCTCGATTCCATTGGGCGATGAACCGACCAACTCGATCTTCTTATAAATATGATCTGCCATGGATCACCTTTCGGTCACGCGCGGCGCAAGACAAGTTTGAGTTGAGCGGCCGCGAATCGCTCGTTAGCGTTCTTTCCGCCTGATGAAGACCGATAACAAGAACATCGAATCGCACTTGAAGGAAAAGCGCGTCTTCAAGCCGGCGAAGGAATTTTCGGCGAAGGCGCGGATCAAATCGCTCGACCAATATCGCCGGATGTATCGCGAGTCGATCAAGTCTCCGGAAAAATTTTGGGCGCGCGAGGCAAACGAGCTCGTTTGGGCAAAACGGTGGCGAAAGGTCGTGCAATGGAAGCCGCCGTTCGCGCAGTGGTTCATTGGTGGAAAATTAAATCTTTCCGAGAACTGTCTGGATCGACATCTCAAGACCCACCGCCGAAACAAGGCGGCAATCATTTGGGAAGGTGAGCCCGGCGAAAAGCGCACGCTGACGTATCAGCAATTGCACCGCGACGTTTGCCGTTTCGCGAACGTGCTGAAGCGAAACAAGA
>QHOZ01000193.1:0-2437 GCA_003219495.1 Verrucomicrobiota bacterium
AAAAGGACTAAGAGTTTTGACCCAATTGTTCGCCGGTCAAAACCTTACTTTCATTTCGCGTACGCTCCGAACGACTTAGACAAAAGATTTTGGCGCGCCCAAATTTCGCACCACGATAGCGCTTGAATACCTCGCGCTGGTGTTCGTCGTTATTAGTGAAGCCTTTTGTCCGTAGGAACCGGTTTCAGCGTGCACAACCCAGCCGGTCGGAGAAGGGCATTCAACCTCGAGAGGGAGAATGAAAACAGGAAAGACAAGCAAGATCACCGCGATCACCGTCGCGTGTTTATCAATTGGCATGTATGCGATGGCCCAAAAGGGCGCCGCTACAGGCTCCGGCAGTCAAATGACTCAGCCGCAACAAAACACAGCGGGCATGCAACAAAACGCGCAACAGGGTCAGATGCAACAGAGCCAAGCGATGCAGCAACAACAGAAGGCTGCAGCGACCTCACCGACTCCAGTGCATACCATGACTCCACAGGCGAGTCCGCTAGACTCGTCACACGGAATGCGAGTGCGAGCGTTGGGGCGAGCTCGACACCACCCGGACACCACTACGGTTGGCAAAAGGGTAAACATAACCCGCACCGCTCACCGAGTCCGAGCGCCTCGCCCAGCGCGAGCGTAAGTCCGAGTGCGAGCGTGAGCCCGAGTGCTACGGTTTCACCGAGCGCGACCGTTAGTGCGACACCAAGTGCAACGGTCAGTGCCACACCAAGCGCGACGGTCAGTACAACGCCGAGCGCAACCGCAACGGCGACTGCAACAGCCAGCGCAACGGCAACTGCAACGGCCACGACAACGCCGTAAGACGAGACAAACGAAAAATCTCAACCGGGCAGCCCCGAACTTTTTTCGGGGCTGTTTCGCGTACGACGGCAGTGTTGTTGTCGATCCTTAAAAGAATTTCGCAGTTGATTTTGTGCAGCGGAAGTTGTTTAGGTGTTAAGTCGCTTATGAAAAACCAACTGCTCGTTGGGTTGATCGCGCTGGGATTTGCTGCAACTGCATTCGCGGACATTCAAGATCCGCCGGGAAACGATTACGGTCCGACGCGTAAACTTGGACGCGGCATTGGCAATTTCCTTTTCGCTTCAACGGAACTTCCGCACTCGATTTGTGAGATGAACAAATCGGAAGGCAATTCCGGCGCGGCGAGTTATGGCGTTGTCCGCGGTATCTTCACGTTTGCCGCTCCGGTGCATCACGACAGTTATCGCCCGGTTTTAAAAAGCGACGTGCCGTGGATTCACGGCGGTTATTCGGAATTTCCACCGGAACTCGGCTTCGAATCGAAGCACACGTACTGCCGCGATTACTAATTTCCCGATCGCTCGGCGCTTCGAGGGCGGTTGTCGATCTCGTCCGCGGCCTGAAGTTATTCGCAGTTATTCACAAATCGTTTGACCGCAGGGACGAAGGCGCGTACCTGGTAACCCGATTCGCACAGGCGGTCGGGTAATGTTGAATCCCAGGAAAATTCCCACGCTGCCGGCGATCGGCGCCTTGACGCTGATCTATCTGGTCGCAGGCAAACTTTCGCTGCTCCTCGCGTTCGTTAACAAAAGCGCTTCGCCCGTTTGGCCGCCGACTGGAATCGCGCTCGCGGCGTTGCTCGTTTCGGCTTCCGCGTTTGGCCGGGAATCTTTGTGGGCGCCTTTGTCGTGAATTTCTGGACCACTCCGGGTGTTTTCGTTTCGCTGGGCATCGCAACCGGCAACACGTTGGAAGCGCTTTGCGCCGCATGGCTGATCAATCGCTTCGCGAACGGCACAAATGTTTTTGATCGCGCGCAGGACGTTTTTAAATTTTCGGGAATCGCGGCGGCGACCACGGCGTTAAGCGCGACCATCGGTGTTTTCACGCTGACGTTGACCGGCCACGCGCAATGGTCGCAGTTCAGCGGGGTTTGGAAAACGTGGTGGCTCGGTGATTTTACCGGCGCGCTCATCGTCGCACCGCTCGTGGTTTTGTGGCTGCTCGGCCGCACCCGCAAATGGACGAAGCGCGAGATGATCGAAGTGACATCGCTCTTCGCGCTGCTGATCGGGCTTGGCCTCTTCGTTTTCAGCGGCTGGTTTCCAATCGGCGCCAAGAATTATCCGATCTCATTTTTGCAGGGCCCAATTGTCATCTGGATGGCGTTTCGTTTCACGCCGCGCGAGACGATTACCGGAATGTTTATTCTCACCGGCATGGGAATTTGGGGGACGCTGCACGGTTACGGGCCTTTTGTGATGAGTGACGAAAACCAGGCGCTGATGATTCTCGATGTGCGCACGGTCGTCACCGCCATCACCGTGCTCGCGCTTTCGGCCACGATTTCGGAACGCGATCGCATCCACGACGTGCTCGAACATCAGAAGGACGAAGTCGAATCCGCGAATCGCACGAAAGACAATTTCCTGGCGATGCTTTCGCACGAATTGCGAAC
>QHOZ01000193.1:2581-7028 GCA_003219495.1 Verrucomicrobiota bacterium
TCGGACCGCTCGACGCGCACGACGTGATCCAGAACGTGGTGGAAATTTGCCGGCCGGAAGCGCAGGCGCGCAATTTGAAAGTGCGTCTGAACCTGCGCGCCGGCGCGCATCACGTTTCGGGCGATGCGGCGAAGTTTCAGCAGATTGTTTGGAACCTGCTCAAGAACGCAATCAAGTTCACCGCCGACAATGGCGAGGTCACGATTTCGACAACAAATTCCGAAACGCAGTTACTCGAGATTTCTGTGCACGACACCGGCATCGGCATCGACCCGGATGTCATGCGGCGCATCTTCGATCCTTTCGAGCAGGGCGAACGTTCGTTTCAACGGCGCTACGGCGGACTCGGGCTCGGTCTCGCGATTTCGAAATCGCTCGCGCAAGCTCACGGCGGCACGCTCATCGCGCGAAGCGAAGGTCCCGGACGCGGCTCTACCTTCACCCTCAGAATCAAAACCGTTCCACCCCCACCGAAATTGGCGAAACTCTCGGCGGCGATTCCGGAAACGCGGCCACTTCGAATTTTACTCGTCGATGATCATCAAGACACTTGCGTCGCACTCGAGCGTTTGCTCGTCCGGCGCGGCCATCTCGTCGCCGCTGCGCACAACGTCCACTCCGCGATGGAAGCTGCCGCGCGAAATTCATTCGATTTGCTCATCAGCGATATTGCATTGCCGGATGGGACCGGCACCGAGTTGATGACTTATCTTCGCGCGATGTCGCCACTGCCCGGAATCGCGATCAGCGGATTCGGCATGAACGGGGACGTGCAAAAAAGTTTGGACGCCGGATTCATCGAGCATCTCGTGAAGCCGGTGAAAATGGAAAACCTCGAAGCCGCGATCGATCGTGTCATGGCGGCAACGTCGATCTAGCAAGATTCGCCGCCGTCGCTAACTTTGGCGGTGCGCACGGCCGATCTCAGAATTGAAGACGTCGCTTTTGGCGGCAAAGGTGTCGCACGCGACAACGGCAAGGCCGTCTTCGTCCCTTTCACGATCGAAAGCGAATGGGTCTCGGCAAAGATCACGCGCGAGAAAAAGCAATTCGCCGAAGCTGAGGTTGTCGATCTTCGCGAAAAATCTCCGCATCGTGTCGAACCACCCTGTCCTTACTTCGGACGTTGCGGCGGGTGCGCATACCAACACATTTCTTATGCGCACCAGCTTGAAATCAAATCACGACAAGTGCGCGACGTTTTGCGGCGCATCGGAAAACTCAAAGACGTTCCGGTCCGCGAAATCGTTCCCTCGCCCCGCGAATACGGCTATCGCAATCGCGTGACTGTCCATGCGGAGAACGGCGTCATCGGATACTTCCAGCGCGATTCGCATCGCTTGGTCGACGTCGAGCGTTGTCCGATCGCGATGAACGAAGTGAATCGCGAGCTCGCGGACCTGCGCTCGCATGATGTTCCGGACGGTCATTATACGTTACGGGCCCACGCAGGCCCCCGCGTTTTCACTCAAACAAACGACGATGTTGCACATGCGTTGCGCGACCTCCTTGTGAAATCGCTCCCCTCAAATCAGGAATTGCTGGTTGATGCATTTTGCGGCGCGGGGTTTTTCGCGAAAGCGATGCTCGACAAATTCGAGCGCGTCATCGGTATCGATTGGGACCGATTCGCAATCGCCGCCGCGAGGGAGAACGCGACAACAAAGGAAACTTATGTCGCCGGTGATGTTGCGGCTGAGTTCTACGCGGCAATACAGAAATGCGACCTCGACAAAACTTCGGTGATTGTCGATCCGCCCGCGACCGGCCTGCCGGCGTCGGTGCGCAAGTTGATTGTCGATCTTGCGCCGATGAACTTGATTTATATTTCCTGCAATCCAGCAACCCTCGCGCGCGATCTCGCGGAATTACAACCGCGCTTCGAGATTGAAGCGATAACGCCACTCGACATGTTCCCTCAGACCGCCGAAATCGAAGTGGTCGCGCAGTTGCGTCGCCGCAACTGAACGTTCAAGATTCGAAAGTGATGATTCCGAAAGTTCTCGTTGCCGACGCGATTTCCGATCGCGGCATCGACGAGCTCGGGCGGGATGGTGCGCTCGAAGTTTCAAAACAGCTCAAGCTGCCTCCCGAAAAATTGATCGAGATCATTCCCGATTTCGCCGCGCTCATTGTTCGAAGCGAAACGAAAGTGACCGGCGATGTGATCAACGCGGGAAAACAATTGCGCGTCGTTGGGCGCGCCGGCGTCGGCGTGGACAATGTCGATGTTGAAGCGGCGACGCGACGCGGCGTCGTCGTTCTGAATGCGCCCGGCGGCAACACCGTTTCCACCGCGGAGCACGCGTTCTCACTGTTGCTCTGCGTCGCGCGAAAAATTCCACAGGCCGACGCGAGCCTGCGCGCAAAAAAATGGAGCCGAAAAGATTTCGAAGGCGTTGAGCTTTACAACAAAACACTCGGCGTCATCGGCATGGGGCGCATTGGCAGCGAGTTGAGCCGGCGCGCGATCGCGTTCGGGATGCGCGTGGCCGCCTACGATCCTTACCTCTCCGCCGCGCGCGCGCGCAGTTTGCAGGTCGAATTAGTCGAGGAACTCAATGATCTGCTCGCGGCTGCTGATTTCATTTCGTTCCACACTCCGCTCACGAACGAAACGCATCACCTGCTCAACGCGGAACGAATTTCAAAAACGAAGCCCGGTGTACGAATCATCAATTGCGCACGCGGCGGATTGATTGACGAAGTTGCGCTCGCAAACGCCCTGCAAGATCGACATGTCGCAGCGGCCGCGCTCGACGTTTTCGAAACCGAGCCCTTGCCGGAGGATTCGCCGCTGCGAGACGCGCCGAATCTCGTTTTGACGCCACATCTCGGCGCTTCGACCGCGGAGGCGCAGGAAGGTGTCGGAATTGAAATCGCACAATCGATCCGCGCCGCGTTGCTCGAAGGAACCATTCGCAACGCGGTGAATATGCCGAACCTCGACGCGAAGACGTTGTCGATCATCGGACCACACATGCGCTTCGGAGAAAAACTCGGCCGATTCTTGTCCCAAGTTGCGCCGCGCCGCGTGGACGAATTGAAAATTAATTACAGCGGCAAAGTGAACGAGCTCGACACCGGCCCGATCACGCGCGCGGTCTTGAAAGGTTTTCTGCAAAATGCGGGCGGCGCGGACATCAACGAAGTAAACGCGCCCCAGTTCGCGGAAAGTCTCGGATTGAAAGTGACTGAGACGCGATTGAGCGCGCTCGGGGATTATTCAGATCTGGTCGAGCTCTCCGCCGATGCGGAAGGAAAAGTTGTTTCGGTCGGCGGCGCATTTTTTGGCGCAACGCCGCGCATCGTGAGCGTGAACAGCCGTCCGGTCGAGGCGCGACCGACCGAGGTGATTCTCGTCCTCGAAAACACCGATCGTCCGGGAATCGTCGGCCGCATCGGAACATTGCTCGGCGGGCACAAGGTGAATATCGCCACGATGTCTCTGAGTCGAAATCAGGCGGGCGGCACCGCACTCACGGTTTTGAATCTCGATAACGCGCCGGACGAAAAGTTGCTTCAGGAAATTCGCGCGAGTGGTGACATCCATTCCGCGCAAGTTATTCAATTGTGAAGATCGGCATCGTGCTATGTCGATCTTAGCCGAAGAAAATCCGAAGCCGTGGCTCGGCGCGATAACTGTGACGATCGCCGCCGGCATTTTGTATTCTTTGACCGCCGCGCGCGACATCGTCGTCGGCGATTCGCCGGAATTAATAATGGCGGCGGCGACGCTCGGTGTCGCGCACCCGCCCGGCTATCCGCTGTTTACGATACTCGGGCATGTTTTCAGTCTCATGCCGCTCGGTTCAATTCCATTTCGCGTGAATTTACTTTCGGTGATCTGCGATGCGCTCGCGGTCGGCGTTGTTTATTCAATCGCGCAACGTCTCACCAAATCGCAGCTCGCGGCGGCGGTCGCGGCCCTGTTGCTCGCGGTTAGTCCAAACTTTTGGGAGTGGTCGCTCGCGGCGGAAGTTTTTCCACTCAACAATCTGCTCGCCGCGGTTTTGATTTTGTTGCTCGTCGCGTGGCACGAAGAACCGGCACGTCGCAACTTACTCATCTCGGCGGCGTTCGTTTTTGGCCTGGCTCTGACAAATCATCAAACAATCGGGCTGTTCGCGCCGGCAATTTGTTTTCTTCTCTGGCAGCATCGCGCCGCTTTGATTAGACAGCCGAAGCTCATCGCGCTCTGCGTGACCGCGATGGTCATCGGATTGCTGCCCTATGCCTACATTCCGTGGGCCTCCTCGCATCATCCCGTTCATAACTGGGGAAATGTTTCCTCGTTTCAAGATCTGATCGGTCTGGTCACGCGACGAAATTATGGATCGACAAGATTAGTGGCGAACGTTGGCTACACCGGCGGGCCGGCCTGGCCGAGGTTGCTCGCGTTGATCGTTTCCGTCGGCGCGGTCAGCGGACTGCTCATAATAATAGG
>QHOZ01000194.1 GCA_003219495.1 Verrucomicrobiota bacterium
CAACGGAAAATCTGTTCGCGCAAACGCGGATGAAAATTCCGATCTGTTTTGGGCTTTACGGGGCGGCGGAGGAAACTTTGGTGTCGTCACGGCGTTCACGTTTAAGCTTCACAAGATCGACACCGTCTACGCCGGGCCGATGCTTTACGAACTAAGCGACTCCGCGGAGGTCATGAAGTGGTATCGCCAATTCATTGTGAAGGCCCCGAACGATCTCAACGGCTGGTTCGCGTTTCTCACGGTGCCGCCCGGTCCGCCGTTTCCCGAAAATCTACACCTCAAAAAAATGTGCGGCGTCATTTGGTGCTGCACCTTGCCCCAGCCGCAAGCCGAAGAAATGTTCAAACCGATTCGGGCTTTCAAGAAACCGGCGCTCGACTTTGTCGGTCCAATGCCCCATCCGGCGTTGCAAAGCATGTTCGATCCCATTTATCCGCCCGGACTGCAATGGTACTGGCGCGCCGATTTCCTGAATGAAATAAGTGACGACGCGATCGCGCAGCATCTGCGTTTTGCCGAGGCGCTGCCCACAATGCATTCCACGATGCACATGTATCCGATCAACGGCGCGGCAGCGCGCGTGCCGAAAGACGCGACGGCTTGGATTTATCGCGACGCAAACTGGGCGCAGGTCATGGTCGGTGTCGATCCCGATCCCGCGAACAAGGAAAAGATCACAAAGTGGACCAAGGATTACTTCGATGCGGTTCACCCCTATTCAGCCGGCGGGGCCTACGTAAACTTCATGATGGACGAGGGCGAAGACCGGGTGAGGGCGACTTACGGAAAAAATTATCAGCGACTCGCCGAGATCAAAGCAAAGTACGACCCGACGAATCTGTTTCGCGTCAATCAGAACATTAAACCAGGTGGAACTAAGCGCGCTGCCTAATTCATGAACGCGGCCGAGTTGAAATCCTTGCAGGCGCCGATCAAGGAGCGCTTCCGAAACGAACCGGCCGCGGCCATGATCACGTTGAAGGCCGAAGGAAAAATCGGTGAAGGCGTGACATGCAATATCCAAACCGGAAAAGCGCTGGTGGAAGCGGGATTGCATGCAGCAACCGGCGGAAATGGATTGAGCGTTTGCTCGGGTGACATGTTGCTGGAATCGCTCGTCGCATGCGCGGGCGTCACCTTGCGCGCGGTTGCGACCGCCCTCGAGATTCCATTGCGCGATGCAACGATTCGCGCCGAGGGCGATCTCGATTTTCGCGGAACACTTGGCGTTTCGAAGGAAACACCGGTTGGTTTTCAAAACATTCGATTGCGCTTCGATCTCGACACCGACGCAACCGAAGAACAAATCGCCACGTTGCTGAAACTCACCGAGCGCTACTGCGTTGTTTATCAAACCCTCGCCCGCTCACCGAAGATCGAGATCTCACATCATCGGACTGGCGCGCAGTAGATTTAACGTCGTCCTGTATTAATCTAGAGAGCTGTTATGCCGACTTACATGGACATTCACGAGATCCCGGGCGGAGTCAGCGCTGAAGAGGTGGCCAAAGCGCACTCGCACGATCTCGAAGTGCAGGACAAATACGGCGTTCATTATCACAAGTACTGGGTGAACGAAAAAGAGGGCAAAGTTTTTTGCCTTTGTCATGCGCCCGACGCCGAATCTGCGGACCGGGTCCATAAAGAAGCGCACGGATTGCGTGCCGGAAAAATTATTAAGGTGGAGCCAGCCTTGGCCGAATTGTTCCTCGGCAGCGAAATCAATCCCCAAGGTGCGGCCGTGTTACCCGGCGGCGCCGCCGACGATCGCGATCCGGGCATTCGCACAATCCTGTTCACCGACATCGTTGGATCGACATCGTTGACGCGGAAGCTCGGCGATGAAATAGCGATGGAATTGCTCGCCGTGCACGACAAGGTCGTGCGCGATGCGCTGACGGAACTAGGCGGACGCGAAATCAAACATCTTGGCGACGGAATTATGGCCTCGTTCGTTTCCGCGGCCGCGGCCGTGAAATGCGCCAGTCGTATTCAGCGCGAAATTGCGAAACACAGCCGCGAAAAACAGGACCGCGCATTTCAACTCCGCGCCGGCGCCGCGGCGGGCGAACCGGTCGAGCATCACAACGATTTGTTCGGCAACACTGTTCAGCTCGCCGCGCGACTTTGCTCACATGCGCAACCCGACCAGATCCTGGTCTCCAACGTTGTCGCCGAATTGTGTCAGGGAAAATTATTCCGGTTCGAAGAACTCGGAGAGCTCGCGCTCAAAGGGTTCGACCAGCCTGTGCGCGCACACGCCGTCAACTGGAACCAGACCGCGTCCGTTTAGGCGTGCTCGTTCGCGCGCCTAATTATTCCGCAAAGAAAGTCGTTGCCGCTCGGGGCGAGTTATTTCGGCTTCCCGGCGCCGCCCATGATGATTTCGGCGGCGATATTTTGCCCGCCTTTTTTCGTATACATCACGGTCGCGGCCCCACCCCTTCTCAACTCGCCGGTCACTTTCGTGCTCGCGTCGCGAATCACTTCAACGTCCTGCGCGGATGTGCGCACTAAGATCCTGTCGGAGCTGATTCGCTGAATGGTGCCATCGGCGCGAAATTTCGCGTCGGCCGCCATCGAGACGGCGCTGAACAAAAGACTGATAGCTGCGGCAAAAGCGAAGATTGATTTCATGCTTCTCATTCCACAAATAGAAGGCAGGACGCTCTGCAAGACAAGTGCAACTGGAAAGATTTCAAGCGTGTTGTAGCGGCCGTTATCTCAACGGCCGAGCCAATTAAACAGGCGCTTGGCACAAGCGCCTCTACAACGTTTATTCTTGCTGCGACATGCAGAGTGATTTTCCCAAAATTCTCAACTTCATCGACGGTAAATTCGTCGAGCCGATTGGAGGGCGGAAAAGAAGATGTCGATCTTGCCGTCGAGGCGGCGGAGAACGCATTCGCCGACTGGTCGAAGAAGCCGGCGGCCGAGCGGTCGCAGATTCTTCTGCGCATCGCCGATCTGATCGCGCGCGATCTGGAAAAATTCGCGCGCGCCGAATCGATCGACACCGGCAAACCAATCACCCTCGCGCGCTCGCTCGATATCCCGCGCGCGGTTTCGAACTTTCGCTTCTTCGCGACCGCGATCCTGCACACCGAAAACGAAGCGCATGTTACCGACGACGTTGCCTTCAATTACACGTTGCGACAGCCGCGCGGCATCGCCGGGTTAATTTCACCGTGGAATTTGCCGCTCTATTTATTGAGCTGGAAAATCGCGCCCGCCATTGCGGTTGGTAACACCGCGATTGCAAAGCCGAGCGAGCTGACGCCAATGACAGCGTCATTGCTCTGCGAAGTTTGCGTCGAAGCCGGTTTGCCGAACGGCGTGCTCAATGTCGTGCATGGCACAGGGCCAACTGTTGGCGCCGCAACCACCGCGGCACCGTCACCGGAAGGAAAGTCGCGGAAGCTGCGGCGCCGTTGTTCAAGAAAATCTCGCTCGAGCTGGGTGGCAAAAATCCAAACATTATCTTCGCCGACGCCGATCTCGACGCGGCGATTGCCGGCAGCGTTCGTTCATCGTTCGCGAATCAGGGACAAGTTTGCTTGTGCGGCTCGCGCGTTTTCGTTGAGCGATCGATTTACGCGAAATTTGCGGAGCGTTTCATCGCCAAAGCATCACAGTTGAAGCAAGGCGACCCGCTCGACGAGAAAACCGAGCAGGGCGCGATCGTGAACCAGGCGCAGCTCGCGAAAATAAAGTTCTATGTCGATCTTGCGCAGAAAGAAGGCGGCAAGGTTGCGCTCGGCGGAAAAACGCCGGACGCGCCGAACGATCGCACCCGCGAAGGTTATTTCTTTCCGCCGACCGTGATTGTTGGTCTTCCGGTCGCGTGTCGGACCAACCGCGAAGAAATTTTTGGCCCGGTCGTCACGATCACGCCGTTCGATAGCGAAGAAGAAGTGATTCGCTACGCGAACGACGTCGATTACGGACTTTCCTCCAGCGTCTGGACACAAAATCTCAGCCGCGCCCATCGCGTCGCCGAACAAATCCACACCGGCACCGTTTGGGTAAACTGCTGGCTCATCCGCGATCTCCGCGTCCCATTTGGTGGAATGAAAGCCAGCGGCGTCGGCCGCGAAGGCGGCGAAGAAGCTTTGCGCTTTTTCACCGAGTCAAAAAACATCTGCATCGCAAAATAGTGTCTCGATGCCACCGGCCCTTCAGGTTCTTTAACGACTTCGACCAGCATCCGCCGCCGCTGAAGCACGCTTCCAAATACGGAATCGTTAATCTTCATTTCCGAAAAAGAGGCCGCACCCTCACTTACGAACAGAAGGGTGGCTATCAAAGCACCGCTGACTGT
>QHOZ01000195.1 GCA_003219495.1 Verrucomicrobiota bacterium
TATTGAAGGCGCAGCCAGTCGTATAACCAGTGGTGCCATTGTTGATCGTTTGCTTGAACGCTCCGCTGTTCGAATAAACCAGGTAATTTCCACTGCTAACGCCGGCGAAAACGTCGCCCGACTCCCAAATTGTCCCCACCGCCGACCAAAGCTGCGGGCCGAATAACGAGAGAATCATCGTAACCACGCCCAGGACCATCAGGGTCAGCGCGATTCTGTTTCGCATGATCGAAATTTTCATGCGCAAAGCCGCAGAGATTCGGTCCTCGGAAAAACAAAATTTATAGGGTAAGCCTTTGGCCGGGCCATTGTATTTCTCGCGTACTAGGGCCGCCCTTTATAGGACTAATGCGGGACGAATACGATGGTTTTCTAGCGATACTGAAAACCCGCAGACTCAACTGCTTAGAAGGATTCCGCCGCCGAGGCGGTTGCCCTCGGTCAATACAAGTCGCCCCGCCGGTGGTCGAATACCCGCACGCCGGTGCGCACCTCGGCTATAAGATCCCCGGAAATCTCGGCTTCGATCAGTTCTTCACGATCCGAAGACGCGCTGGCGAGAATTTTTCCGGAAGGGTCGACAATGAGTGAGCCACCGCAAAACGTGACGCCGTCATCCGTGCCGACTCGATTCGCGACGACGAAGTAACTTTGATTTTCAACCGCGCGCGCGAGCACAAGAATTCGCAAATGTTCTGCGCGCACTACCGGCCAAGCCGAGGAGTTCAGGATCAAATTCGCGCCATGTTTCACGACAAGCGCGCGCGCCATTTCCGGAAAGCGCAGGTCGTAACAAATGCTTAGACCGATTTGAAAAGTGTCGATCTTAGCCGTGACGAAATCGTGTCCCGGCGAAAGACACACGCGCTCATCGAGCGGCGCTGCCGTGACGAGATGTGTCTTTCGATATTTCCCGAGAACTTCGCCGTTTGCGTCGAGCAAAACTTGCGCGTTGAAAATTGAATCGCCATCGCGATCCGAAATTCCGGCAACGATCGCGATCGAATTTTCCTTCGCGATCTTTTGCAACGCGGGAACCGCGCCCTCTTTCCACGTTCGCGCGTGGTTTTGAATCACCGGCATCGCATAGCCGGTGTCGATCATCTCCGGAAAAACAACGAGCTCCGCGCCCAATTGTTTCGCGCGCGACACGAAGTCGCGGATTTTGCGAAGGTTCGCGTCGAAATCGCCTAGCACGCAGGAGATTTGGGCGGCGACGACTTTCATGATGTCGATCTTATCTCAAATTCCGGTCGAGCGCGCCGATCTTGCGAATCTCCGGCCATTTCAACGCGGAGCCAATTACGACCAGGATTGTCCCGATTCCTCCGCCAACAACAGAGATTACCGGACCGACCAGCGCCGCGGTTAATCCCGACTCGAGCGCACCGAACTCGTTCGAGGTGCCGATGAAAATATTGTTTACCGCCGAAACGCGGCCGCGCATCTCGTCCGGCGTCATCAGTTGCACGATCGAGCCGCGAATGATCACGCTCACGCTGTCGAGCGCGCCCGCGATAAACAACATTGCCAGCGAAAGCCAGAGCGCTTTCGACAAACCGAAAATCACCGTCGCGATTCCAAAACCAGTCACGCACCAAAGCAGCAATCGTCCCGCTTCGCGCATCGGCGGCAGATAAGCGACGATCAACGCCATCGCGAACGCACCGATCGCCGGCGTAGCGCGCATCCAGCCGAGCCCGACCGGACCGCAGTGCAGAATTTGATCGGCAAAGATCGGCAACAACGCGACCGAACCGCCGAGAAGCACGGCGAACAAATCGAGCGTGATCGTCGCGAGAATCACTTTCTTGCTGAAAACGAATTTCATTCCGGCGGCCAAACTGCGCCACGTGCTCGTTTCCGCCTGACGAAATTGCGGCGCGCGCGGAATCGGCAACGTGAGCAGAAAAAATATGAACGCGGTGACGGCGTCGATCACATAGACGATTGCGAAACCTTGGTGCGCGACGACGAAACCGCTGATTGCCGGACCGACGACCGAGCCAATTTGAAAAACGCTGTTGTTCCATGTCACTGCATTCGAAAAAGCGTCCCGCGGCACGAGCGTTGGGAAAAATGAGCTGCGCGCCGCCCATGAAAACGTTCGGGCGATCGCGCCGAGAAAAAGAAGCAAGTAGATGATCGGAATCGACGCGTCGTCGAAATGAAACGTTTGCTGATGCTGCTCGAACACGCCGGCGATCCGCATGAGCGCGTGATTGGATGCGCGCAAGATCGACCATTGCGGGATCGCGAGATGTTGCCAGGAAACAAACGCGAGCATGGCAGACGCAATTCCACTGAAAATCTGTGCCCAAAGAATGATGTGTTTGCGACTGACGCGGTCCGCCAAATGTCCGGCCGGCAATGAGAGACCGACGATTGGAATCGCGAACACGAGTCCGACCAAACCGAGCGCCGTCGCCGAATGTGTGCGGCGATACATTTCCCATTCGACCGCGACCGCGAGCATTTGCCGGCCGATGATCGACAACAAATTTCCCGTTGTGAAAAATCGAAAGCCGCGCGAACGAAACGCGGCGTAAGGATCGTGATGCGACCTTACTGGCGGAATCGCTGCGTCGGTGATTTCCGGACGATCCCCGATCGGCGAATCGTGTGGACTTGTGCGATCGATCGGCTCAGCCATGTGCGCGCGAGAATACGCGCACGAGATTGGCGCGAGCGCAAGCTACGATGTCGATCTTACAAAGTCGGATCGCGCGGAAATTTCACATAAGGCAAGCGCGTGCTGCGAAACGAAAATTGATCGGCGCGAATCGGGTCCGGCGCGAGAAAGTCGTGCGTGCCCGACGCGGCCACAATGTCGTCCTGATCCACGCCGTCACCGCTGATCCCAATCGCGCCCACGAGAACGCCATTGCGATAAAGCGGAATGCCGCCGGGGAAAATCGTGATGCCGTTCGGTAGATCGGCGCGAATTCCAGTACGCAACGGCGGTGAGCTCGGATCGAATGTCGCGGTGAAGGTAAGATCGGGTTCAACCCCCGAGAAACCGGAGAGTTTATCCTGCTCGGTGAAGAAAGGCCCTGACGAATTGCCGTCGATTCCCGGCGGATAATTTTTCTGCGCCAGAAATCCGACCGCGCGCGTTGACATCGCCACGTTCAAACCGAACCCGAGGAAATCGTGACGCGTGTAAAAAACCGCGGTGCGCCCTTTTTGGACGGCAACATCCCAACTAAACAATGTCGCCTCGCCGGTCCGAAATGCGCCGAGCACAGTTGGCGCAACATTGTCCGCGTCCGGATTGTTCACGACCGTGATGAACGCCTGCATTTGCGAGCCGATTGGCAATCGAATCGCCGCGCGCGTGATCTTCACTCGTTGCGCGGCGAAATCGATAATGCTCGCAACTTCAGCCGCGGTCAGTCGCGGCTGACCATTGATTGGTGCGGTCAGAGGGTCGGAGATGATTGGCTGTCGAATCTCGCCGTCGACGCCGCCGAATGTCGCGATTGGATATGGAAACGGCGGCGGCGAAGAGACAATTGGAAAACCGGGATCGGGATTTCCCGTCACCATCGGAGGTGGAGGAGGAGGACCTTTCTTCTTCTTTTTCTTTGGGGGTTTGGGCGCCGTGATAGCTCCCGCGTAGGGAAGTCTAATTCCGCCAACGAAAACATTGTCGGCCGTAATGCTCGACGCCGGCGCGAAACCTTGTTGTCCCGCGAGGGCAACGTCTTCATCCGGATCTGAGCCGGCGATGTAAACGAAAGGATTTTCCTCGCGCGCATTCACTCCCGGTGTCGGAAGCGACGCGAAGATGCACGGCGCGAACGGCGGAAATGGCGGCACCGGCAAGAATGGAATCGGCGGTTGCGGCGTTCCGTCGCCCACCACGCCGATTCCGCCGACGAGTTGCCCGTTTTTGTAAAGTGGAACGCCGCCGGGGGAACCATCCAATGAGGTGAACGCGATTGTCGATCCAAACGTTCCGGGCGACGGCGGTGCGGGAGTTGGCGGCGGGAATGGGCACGGGATCAAATCGACTTTTTTGAAATGGTTGACGTCGGACACGAAAAGATTTGAAAGACCGACGCCGACAAGCGGACCGGGCGCGGTGTTTTTCACGCCGACCGGAAAGTGCTGCTGGATAATGTAACCGGCGGTGCGCGATGAGAACGCGTTCTGATTGCTGCTCAAAAATGCCGCCGTTCCCGCTTTGCTCACGGCGGTTGCGATTTCGCCCGGCGTCGCTGGCCCACCCCGTACGACCCAAACGCCGAGCACGTACCCTTCGCGATCGACGACCGCGATCACGCTGTTCGGAGAATTTACAACCGCGCGAAGCACGGCCTGATTGATGATCGCGGTGACGTCAGCGGCAGTGAGTTGCGCCCGCGCGGATGCTGCGATCAGGCTAAGCGCCGCGAAA
The DNA here is from genome assembly GCA_003219495.1 of Verrucomicrobiota bacterium. The sequence continues at coordinate 4,403 of QHOZ01000195.1, forward strand.
ATGAGCAGCGCGCGGCGTTTCATTGCGCCTCGATAACAAATCGCCGCGGCATTGGCCAACCAAATCCCTAAACCGCGTAAGATGCAGCCAATTTCCCTCGGGGCTTGCCTTTCTCAGGCAACTTCGGGCATCCTCGCGCTCCCATGCGCTGGCGCCTAGCGCTGTTTGCCGTCTTTTGGATCGACATCGTCATAGTAGTCGACGCGCAGATCGTTGAAGTCGGACAAGCGCAGAATCAGGCCTACTTCGGAACGATCACCGTCGTCGATTCGAAAGACGTTCTCTCGCTCCAACCCGAACTCGTTGTCGCGCAAACAACGCTCATCGCGCAAAACGAACCGCTCTCGCCTTCGGAATTCAATCCCGATCCCGGCGCGATGCAGCGCGAGCAGCCCGAAGAAGAACAACCGATCGAACTTTTCCCGCCGATCTTGCCGCAGACGCCGGACTACGGTGAGGAAGCGTTGCCGCGCTCGCTTCAACTTCCGCGCAAAGGCGTTCGCGAAACTGTTTCGCGCCGGACGAAACTCAAACCCGAGCAGTATCCGCTTTCCGAGCAGGGCGAAGGTGTTCTGCCGTCATCGCAACCGGAACCGAATCGTTGGTTCATTGGGTTCGGCCGCTGGAAACGTTACGCCGATCCTTCCACCGAAACGCCGTACCAATCAGCGCCGCAACTTTGGCATCCTTATTTGCAAAGCACGCTCAAAGGCGACGCGCCGATCGTCGGTCAGGATATTTTTCTAAACATCACCGCGGAAGATTTCTTCCAATACGAAACGCGAAAACTGCCGACGCCGAGTGGCGTGAGCACGGCCCGCCCGAACAGCTCGGAGTTCTTCGGCCTGAGCGACCAGGATTTTTGGTCCAACGACTTTTCGATCGGTGTCGACCTTTTCAAGGGCGAGACCGCGTTCAAGCCGATCGACTGGGCGTTGCGGCTGCTCGGCGTTTATAATCACAACTACATCGACGTTGAAGAGAACAATGTCGTGAACCCGAATCCGCAAAAGGGAACGACGCGCGAAAAAGAATTCTGGTCGTTGCAGGAAGCGTTCGCCGAAGTTCATCTGCGCGACCTTACGAACAATTACGATTTCATCTCGATGCGCGTCGGTATGCAGCCGTTCGTGAGCGATTTCCGCGGATTCATTTTCAACGACACGAATCTTGGCGTTCGGATTTTCGGGAACTACGACAATAACCGCTGGCAGTACAACGTCGCCGCGTTCGACATGCGCGAGAAGGACACTTATTCCGACCTCAACGAATTCGATCCGCGCAAACAACAGGTCTACGTCGCGAATGTTTTCCGGCAGGACTTGATTTGGAAAGGTTACACCGGCGAGCTCACGTTCCTCCGTCGTGAACCATTATTTACAAGCGTACTATTTAGGTTGGACGGGCGACGGACACATCGGCCCGCTCAACATCGATCACGCGCTCTATCAGGTCCTCGGCGAGGACAGCTTCAACGGAATCGCCGGCCAACGCGCTGACATCAACGCGCAAATGGCCGCGCTCGAAGTGTCGATCGACAAAGATTGGATGCGCCACAAGTTGTCGATCTTTTACGCGAGCGGTGATTCAAAACCGGCGGACGATGAAGCGACCGGCTTCGACACCGTTTTCGACCGCCCATTTTTCATCGGCGGGCCGTTTAGCTTTTACTCGCACCAGGGATTCAATCTCGCCGGCACGTCGGTGAACTTTAAACAGCGCGACAGTTTGGTGATCGATTTCCGCACGAGCAA
>QHOZ01000197.1 GCA_003219495.1 Verrucomicrobiota bacterium
CGCGATTACAAAAAATATCACGCGAACTTTAAGCCGAAGCCGCAGCAGCGCGTGATCGGCGAGGCGAGCCCGATCTACATGTATTGGAAAACCGCGCCGGCTCGGATCTGGAATTACAATCCGAAGATGAAATGGATCCTCGCGCTGCGAAATCCGGTCGAGCGCGCGTTCTCGGCCTGGAACATGGAAACCAAACGCGGCAAAGAAAAACTCCCTTTTGCGGAAGCGATCGAGAAAGAAGCGGAACGTTCCCGCGAAGCGTTGCCGTTGCAGCATCGGGTTTATTCGTATGTCGATCGCGGCTTCTACGCGCACCAGCTCCGGCGACTGTTCAACATCTTCGGACGCGAAAATGTTCTCGTCCTCCTCAGCGAAGAATTGCGCAGCGAGCATCAAAAGACATTGCGCAACGTTTTCGAATTTCTCGGCGTCGATTCCTCGTTCGTCCCACCGGAAGCGAGCGTGTTCGAACAGGAATATTCCGACAAGATCGACAATCACGTGCGACAACGCTTGATCGACATCTTCCGGTTCGACATCAAGGAGCTGGAGAAATTGATTGGAAAAAATCTCCCGGCTTGGTACGACGCAAAATAGTTGTAGAGGCGCTTGCTCTCAAGCGCCTGTTTATTTTAGATCGGTGCTTGAGATCAAGCACCGCTACAACTCTCTGACATGAATCTGCCGATTCCAATTCTGAGCATTTTGATCGGCGCGATCATTTTGTTTTTCGGGCGAAAACTTTTCTGGCTTTGCGTGGCGGCGGTTGGGTTCGCGGCGGGCGTGGAGTTCGCGCCGCATTTGATGCACGAGCCGACGCCGGTCCTGCAATTGAGCGTGGCGCTCGTGTTCGGATTCGTTGGCGCGTTGCTCGCCATGTTTTTGCAAAAGATCGCGATCGCGGTCGCGGGATTTCTCGCGGGCGGGAAATTGGCGATGGCGCTGGCCGGCGCCTTCATCGCCGAAGGCTCGCGTTATCCCGGGATCACCTTCATCGTCGGCGGAATTATCGGCGCGATCCTGCTCCTCATGCTTTTTGATTGGGCGCTGATCGTGATGTCGTCAATGGTTGGTGCGTATTTGATCGGCCATACGATTGTGCTGCCGCAAACCGGCGCGGCGGTTTTATTTGTGGCGCTAAGCGCGATCGGCATTGCGGTGCAGGCGGCAGCGTTTAGACGACGGGCAATCGCCTAAGGGAGAATGGGCGGGGCGGCCCGTCTCTCCGAGGATTTTTGCTGACAAGCGAAAGATCGACATGGGAGAATCTCAGGCATGAACTCACAACGAACTGGTTTGCGGGTTGCGTCAGTAATTTTCGGGTTGGTCACGATTGCTCACATCCTCCGCGTTTTTAAACACGCGAAGATAAACGTCGCGTCACATGTCATTCCGTTGGAGGTAAGCTGGATCGGGATCATCGTTTTCGGCGTCCTTTGCATTTGGATGTGGCGATTGTCGGCCGGGAGATAGCTGCGCCCTGATGAGCTGACAGTGACGATTCCGCGATGAGACAATCCACGCTGGCCCTGATTTGCGCAGCCGCGCTCGTGATTATCCTCGGCTACTCGTGGTGCGGCCGAAATCCTCCGGCGCGGACAGCGCTAACTTCGGCAACACCAACGCCCGCTCCGGCAGGGCCGTCACCTTCAGCAACCGTCGCGGTGACAGTCATCTCGAGTCCTTCAGTTGCGCCAACACCCACACCGCCGCCGGCGCAAACGCCGCCACCCGAATTTCAAAAAGTCGCGCAGAAAGTTTCGCCGTCAGTTGTCGAGCTCACGCTATTCGATGCGAAAGGACAACTGCTGCGAAGCGGGAACGCATTTTACGTTTCGCGCGACGGCTTGCTCGCGACGACTTATGAGTTGGTATCGGACGCGGCTTATGGCGTGGCAAAGTCTTCCGACGGAAAAATCCGCAACGTCAGCGGTCTGATCGATTTTGGAAAAACCAGCGGACTGGCGATTCTGCGGGCGGAAACAAAAGCAGGGGTGGCGTTTCTGCCGCTGCAAAAGAATGCGGAATCGATCGCGGTCAACGCGTGGGGCGTCGTTGTGAGCAGCGAGCTTCAGCATAAAGAACAACCGATCGCGGGCGGAATGATCAAGTCGCTCGGCGCCGATCCGAAGAAAGACACGTTTCAAATCGGCGGAACAATTCCGAATGACGCCGCGGGCGCACCGGTGGTCGACGCGAATGGTGATGTGGTAGGCGTCGTGACGGGCGGCGGCAAGAATGACATTCAACCGTCCGGACAAATCGAACCGCTGCTGGCCGCGATCAAACCGGGAATGACTGGCAAATGGGCGGCCGCGCCGCAGGAATCGCCAACCGCAACGCCGACGCCGCGAGTCGCGCGCCGCGTGCTTTCAAATCCCGCGCCGAGATATCCAAACGAAGCACGGTCGATTCGGATCGGACCGAACAAAGGCTCCGGCAAATATCGCGTCACGTTCGACGTGACCGGCAACGTGAAAAACGTGCAGGTCGTCGTCTCAACCGGCCAACCGATTCTCGATCGTGCGGCGATCGACGGTTTGCGTCAATGGAAAGCGGAACCGGGCGGCGGCGATTGGACTGTGCTGGTGCCGGTAACTTTCCAACCGTGATTGTCATCCCGAGCGCAAGCGAGGGACCTCACAATCGAAGCGAAGATCACGCAATGTAATCCGAGTGATCAATCACCCAATGAGAGGTCCTTCACTTCGTTCAGGATGACAGCGGTTTAATGTCTGAAATGCCGAACGCCGGTGAAGATCATCGCCATTTTCCGTTCGTCGGCGGCGGCGATGACTTCATTGTCGCGCACGGAACCGCCCGGTTGAATCGCGCAGGTCGCACCGGCATCAGCCGCGGCGATTAATCCGTCCGGAAACGGAAAGAACGCGTCGCTCGCAACCGCGCTTCCTTTTAACGACAGCCCGGCTTCCTGCGCTTTCCAAACCGCGATGCGCGATGAATCCACGCGCGACATCTGGCCCGCGCCAATGCCGAGCGTGCGATCGGCGGCGGCGTAAACAATCGCGTTCGATTTCACGTGCTTCACGATGCGCCAGCCAAACAACATCGCATCCAATTCCTTCTTGGTTGGTTTGCGTTGCGTCACGATTTGCTCCGGCGTTTCGGACGAAACGTCGGAGTCCTGGGCGAGCAAACCGCCGCAGACCGAGCGAAGATCGACAGCCGAGCGCGCTTCGGTCGCAGAAGTTAAGAGCCGAATCAGCCGCAGATTTTTTTTCTTTTGCAAAAGCCCACGCGCGTCGCCCTCGAAATCCGGCGCGATGATCACTTCGGAAAAAATTTCGCTGATCGTTTTCGCAAGCGGCTCGGTAATTGGCCGGTTGCAAACAATGATGCCGCCGAACGGCGCCTGCTTGTCGGTCGCGAAAGCTTTCTCCCACGCTTCCCGAAGATCGACATCGGAACCAACTCCGCACGGGTTCGTGTGTTTTAAGATCGCGACGGTCGGCTGCGTGAACTCGCCGATCAGGTTCGTCGCCGCGCTGATGTCGAGAATGTTGTTAAACGAAAGCTCTTTGCCGTGAAGTTTTTCGAAGTAGCGATCGAAGTCGCCGTAAAGCGCGGCCTGCTGGTGCGGATTCTCGCCGTAACGAAGTTTCGTCACGAGCGGCAGGGACAACGAGAAAGACGCTTCCGTGATTTGCTCGCGATTCAGATAATTGCCGATCGTGCGATCGTAATCCGACGTTTTGATGAACGCCTTGATCGCGAGGTGCTCGCGCAACTTTAGCGTCGTCTCGCCATTGTTCTCGCGCATGTTCTCCAAAACGCTGTCGTAATCGATTGGATCGACAACGACGGTGACGGATTCGTAATTCTTCGCCGCGCTCCGGATCATTGATGGCCCACCGATGTCGATGTTCTCGATCGCTTCGGCGAGGGTAACGTCCGGTTTCTGGATCGTTTTCTCGAACGGATAAA
>QHOZ01000196.1:0-488 GCA_003219495.1 Verrucomicrobiota bacterium
CACTTGCGTCCTTTGGGCCCTCGAAATCTAGCAGCGGAGGGCCACCAATAATGACTTTGTTTGGGTCCGGCTTGCATGCCTCGCGGTAGTGATGGAGCACGAATCGCTGTCGCTTGGAGCCTTTAAGCACAAGCAACGTCCTGAACTCTGTGCTAACGCCGACGACTGGCATCGGTGGACTAATTGTTTGCAACGTCATGCGCTCATTCGTGTCGCGTGGCCGCGTTAGCGGCGACGCGACAACGACGAAGTCTGACTTCGCGAACAAGTCTCGGTACGACCAAGGGGTGATCGTGTAACCGAAGGCATGGCTAATGAGCAGCGCCAGCAGAGCACTTGCTACGATACCGACTCGCCTTTTCATCTAACGAGAAAGAGATAAGCCACGGGCGGGGTCGGTGGCAATCTCGATGAAGTTATCTCGCAATGGGGCCGTTGGCTTCATCGTTTGGTTAGATGGGTCCGCTCCTATTTATCGTTGCGCGACG
>QHOZ01000196.1:638-1350 GCA_003219495.1 Verrucomicrobiota bacterium
TTCCCGAGCGTGCCATCTCCCTTTTTCTCTGTCGCAGCAACTTCGGCGAGCAACGCCGAGATGTTTAGGGTCTCGTACTGCCACTCTCCAGGGTAACGGAAGTTTCCCCATGCAAAGCCGAACTGAGTTTCAACATCGCTGATGCCGACTGACTTGAGGTGCTCCAAGAACAAGCGGAAATCTTCGCGGAGCGCCTCTTCTGACGGGGGCTGGCCAATGATTTCGCGCAGCATGATTACATCTAACGAGAAGTAGACGGATAAACGTGTAAATGCATTTGTATTTGTAAAACAGGCCGTCCTTTCATTGCCTTTCCTTTTTCATCCTAATGCGAAACGAGCCATTCTCGCAACCTGCGCATCACATCGGTTTTTGTCGCTTCCGGCAGCTTTTTGGCCCATTCGCCGTTGATCCGCAATCGGTACCTTCGCACCGGGAAAGGCAGATCGATTAGCTCGATCTTGAGCCGTTGCCCGGTGCGATGGTCAATGAGCGAAACCGTATAACGAACGTCCGATTCAGGCACAACGAGCCGGCGTTACGTAACCATCAGTTTTGCGGGGTCGCTCCATGCGCCCATGACTCCTTTGAGCCCTGCGGTCCGCACACGAATCCAAACCGTGTTGCCCGGCGTGAGACTTCCGATGGTCGCTTTGCCGCCACTGAACATTCCCGCATGCGTCCACGCTGCGGCACTATTGGGATCGGCAAT
>QHOZ01000196.1:1437-10863 GCA_003219495.1 Verrucomicrobiota bacterium
AAAATCGTACTCCTACTGCTTTGTACCTGGCTAGTGCTTCCGACATTAGCATTTGCCGGGAAACCGAAACCAACGCCAACTCCTGCCCCGACTCCGGCGCCGACGCCGGTGACAGTCGGAGCGAATGGAAATGAACCGCTGCTCGCGGAAGCGCCGGATGGAACGCTCTACATCAGCGCGCTCCAACATATTTATCGTTCGACCGATTCGGGCAAAACCTGGAACGAATTGCTCGGGCCGATCTACTCCTCAAGCCTCAACCTGAATTCCGATAGCTCGATCTCGGTCGATCCGGGCGGCCGGCTTTATTTCACGTTCGATTATCCGTACGCGGGGACGACGGCGGTCTGCACCAGCGACGATCGCGGAATCACTTGGAATTGTAATCCGGCGGTTGTTCCCGGCGGCACCGATCGCATGTGGACGCTCGCGCCGACTTTGACCGACGATTACGAAGTCACCAACGAAGGCTTGTACGAGACAACGTTTATGCACAGCACCGATCGAGGATCGACATGGACGCCGACTGCGCTCGGCGCGGGTTTGCTCGAACCGCAAACCGGTCCGCTTCTGCAAAAGCCTGGCAGCAGCAACATTCTTCAGATCACGAAAATTTGGGGGACGTTGCCGCAAGAAGTTCCGGAACTGAAGCTTTACGTTTATTCGCCGAACACGATCGGCTCGCCGATTTCCGCCGTTCGCAGTTCCGGTCTGCCACTGCCCGTCGCCTTGCCGAGCGCTGCGCTCGATAAAGGCGGCGAACTTTGGGTCGCGACCGAGCAGGTGAGTCCTGCCGGGGGATATTCAGTGGTGGTCGCGCATTCGCCTGATGAAGGCGTGACCTGGAGCAAACTTCCACCGATTCCGGGGACGACGAATGGAACCGCGACCTTCACATGGGTTGCAGCTGGAAGTCCGGGACATGTCGGCGTGATTTATTATTTCACGCCGGACAACGGCGCTTCCGGTTCGCTAACAAACTCGACTTGGTCGGTGATGTGGGCCGAAACGTTCAATGCGACAAGCCCGACGCCGACTTGGACAATCACGACCGTCGAATCGAACGCGCACACGGGGCCGATTTGTGCGGCGGCCGATTGCAGTGGGGATCAACGATTCGCCGGAGATTTCATCAACGCGATGATCGATCAGAACGACGTCGCTCATCTTACCTGGATGACTGAAGACATGAGCACGGCCAACACGACCATCCGTTACGAACGGATCAAATCTTCGCCGCCAACAACAACAACCGGGAAGCGGCGCTGAAGCGTTTTCAAAGGGAGGGAATCGAAATGCATATCCTTAGATCGACATCAATGTGGCGAACAGTCACGGCGGCAATTCTTCTTATCACAAGCTGTTTCTTTTTTTCGGAAGCCGTGGCTAAAGGTCGCAACCGCGCGAATAGAAAAATTGCTGAAACGCAGATCAATCCGGCGGCTGCGATTCCGCTCGCGACCACACCGGCCGGTGGGACATTAACCGAGTCGAGCGGACCCATCATGTTTACTGGCGGCCCGTATCTCATACCCAATCCGTCTTCCCAGGCCACCGGCACTCCCACTTGCAATGCTGCGCTGCCCTGCGACGAATACGCTCTCACCGTTTCCGGAATGAGTGCCGCTACCTACGGCAGTAAATACATTCGCATCGAGGTTCGGTGGCCGGAATTAGGCGAGGCGCAGTTCGACCTTTACGTCTTCAAAGGCACAACGGCCACCGGCCAGTTGATTGCTTCTTCCATCGGCAACATGACATATGTCGATCCTGATGCGGTCCTTATTCCCGCCATCGATGGACTGTATACGCTGCGCATCGTGCCGTTTAATCCGCAAGGGTTGAGCATCACCGGCACAATCAGCCTGGTGCCGTTTCCAGCGGTTGCGCCGGCAGATCCGGGAACCCCGCCAACCTACTCGAATCATATTTCGCCGGCGGCATTGGGGAACAGCGCGGGCGAACCATCCATCGGCATCGATTGGAATCCCAACGTCGCGTCGCTAAAGCACGACAAGGTCAATACCGGTGGCGTCGCATTCTTCACCGCGGGCACGCGTCAGCTGCGCGTCAGTTTTGACGACGCTTTTTCGCCTCCGGCCGCGTTATGGCAAGACATGAATGCCCCAACGCAAACCGGTTTGGATCCGATCGGTTTTGTCGATCACCTCACCGGCCGCATCTTTGGAATGCAACTCGCCGCCGGTGATAGCAACGCTTCCATGTCGGACAGCGACGGAAATCTGTGGACAAACTTCGTGGCCGGCGGAGCTCCGGCCGGACCGGATCACGAGACATTTGGTGGCGGACCGTACAACAATTCGTCAACTCCGCCGCCACCGGCGCACCCGCTTTATCCGAACGCAATCTATTACTGTTCGCAAAACATCGCCGGAGGCGCCGAATGTTCGCGCAGCGATAACGGTGCTGTCAGCTTCGGACCGGGAGTCGATATCTTTAATCCCGTTGAATGTTACGGCGGCATTCATGGTCACGTAAAAGTCGGACCGGACGGGACGGTGTACGTTCCGAACTCTTCTTGCAGTGCAGGCACCGGCAGTCAGGGCGTGGCAGTCTCACTCGACAACGGCCTTACCTGGGTTGATCACACCGTGCCGAACAGCGTCGGCAGTGGTGACCCTTCAGTCGGTATCGGCAGCGACAACACGGTCTATCTTGGTTACGTGAATGGCGATGGTCGGCCGCATATAGCCGTCTCGACCGATCACGGCACAACTTGGACTAACGACTTCGAAGTCGGTCGCCCGGTCGATTGCCCGCCTGGCGACCAATTTGCGCCGTGCCGAATCAAGAGCGCGGTTTTTCCATCGGTCGTCGCTGGTGATGGCGATCGCGCGGCGTTTGGTTTTCTCGGCAGCACGGACGGAGGAAATTATCAAGACCTCTCGACGTTCTTTGGCATCTGGAATTTCTACGTCGCTACCACATACGATCGTGGCGCACATTGGGTTACGGTCAATGCGACCGAGGGCGATCCCGTCCAAAAAGGCGCGATTTGTCTGGCCGGCATTCTTTGCAGTTCGAGTAATCGAAATTTGCTCGACTTCAATGATATCGCGGTGGATCGAGAAGGCAGGCCACTCGGAGCTTACGCGGATGGCTGCGTATTACCGCCGATTGGCACCTGCAGCCCGGCGAACAATTACACCGGACGCTCGAACAAAGCCGCCATCGTTAGGCAATTGACCGGACGAAGACTTTTTGCCGCCAATGACACGGTGCGCGTCGTTTCACGCAAAACCCACGGTGCGGCCGGCACGTTTGATGTCGATCTTCCGTTGGCAGGGAGTCCCGGCATCGAATGTCGCACCGGTGGTCCGAACGGAGATTACACGGTCGTATTTACTTTTCCGTCCGCGATTTCCAATTGCGGCAGCGCAAACATCGGCACTGTCACGAGCGGTCCCAACAATGATCAGTGCACGGTTAATCTCACCGGAATTACGAACGACCAATATGTAACCGTTGGCCTAACTGGTGTTACCCTATCCGGCGGCGGCCCAAGCATCGCCGCGTCCGTCAGTTTCGGTGTTCTCGTTGGCGACACGAACGCCGATCACTTCGTCGACTCGGCCGACATCAGCCAGACGAAATCGCAATCGGGCAACCCGGTTATACAAAGCAACTACCGCACAGACTTGAACACTGACGGTTTTATCGACAGCGCGGACATATCACTGGTGAAATCCAGGTCGGGCGGCGCGCTGGCGGTTGCGCCACCGTAATCAGCGACCAAGCGGCGAACTAATTTCCGTTCCGGGCGGCGGCGTGAATTCAAACGTCGCCGCCGGAATGGCCGCGCGGCTCTGGTTCGAATAAATGGTCACGACCCGATCGCCGTTTGGCTGAATCATTTCGGTTCGTTCCGCGACGAGGTCGCTATTCAGACGCAAATCGAATTTTTGAAACATCCGCTTCATGGACGGTGACCGCGGCGAAAGCTGCAGGTTGTATCCACTCTCGATCTTTGTGCCGCTGATCTGAAACGTCTTCTCCACATTTTCCAAATTCAACGCGGTGTTGATTGCCGCGATCGCTGCATCTACCGGCGAACGTTTTCCCAAAGTGTAATGCTCGACCGACTTGAAGTTCGGATAATAAATCCAGAGATCGCGCCCGTTGCTCACCGTAACGCTCGGCGAATTGCCGCCGACTTCCCGACGAAATTTGTTCGGCGCGTGAAACCAAATCTTTCCGGAACCGACAACCGGTTTCGTCATCAAGCGCATCGCTTTTTGTTCCTGGAAATTGGCGTGCACATCCGGCGCCGCCCCGCGCCGCTCGGCGAACCGCGCTAACAGATTCTTGATGTCAGCCTCCGAGAGCGATTGCGCATGAAGAATTGAAGAAAGAGCGAATAAGCAGAGCAGGACAGGGCAGGAGCGCATGGCGATTGTCGGTCTTAGGGATTGTCGATCTTGTTATCTTCGCGCCACGCTTTCGGTCTGGCCGCAGCGATCGCCGGTAGCTCAAAAAAGATTGTTGCGAGCAGGCTCCAGAAAATTCCGATCGCGCAGGCAACGCCAAGTCCGCTGAGAGACGGATTGCGCGCCCAGCCTAACGAGCCGAAGCCGGCAACGGCGGTGAGTCCGGCGAGAATGACCGGTTTGATCACGCCGGCGACGTCATGCTCGAGCTCGCGCGTTTTTTGCCATATCAGCACCACGTAAATTCCGTAATCAACGCCGATCGCGAGAACGAGCCGAAACGAGAGCACGTTGAGCAAATTCAAATGCAGGTTGAGCAGCTTCATCGTTGCGATCATCGCGCCAACGCCAAATGTGAGCGTGACGATTTGAATCAACCATAGCCGAAAATCCCGATACAAAACCGCGAGCAGCCCGATATCGAACAATGCCATGAGCGCGCTGATGATGAGCAATTGATGGCGCGACCACGGTTGCATTTCCGCGAGCGCATATGCCCAGCCGGACAAAATCATCGGCACACCCGGCACAGCCAACTCGCGACTGAGCTCTTGCTGCTGCTCGTGCGCGGTTACCGGCGCGTTCGTCGTCGCGAAGCCGGTGGTGAGCAGGGGATCTTTGGCAAAGTAGCGGTCGACCAAGAACCACCAACCAGCTTCTTTCGGCAATTCGCTTCGCCAATTCGGGAGAGGCGTTCCCGGTTTGCTGACCTCTTCGAGATCGTCCAAAAGCTTGAACGCTGAGGTGAACGGATCCCGGTTGAAGCCTTCGGCGATCAAAGCTTGATTTAGACTCTCCCGCATCGGCGAAAAATTCACAGTTCCAAGTGTTTCGCGATTTTTTTCCATCCAGTTCGGAGAAAGGCAAAGCGCGGCAGGAGTGGAAAATCCTTTCAATTTACCGGCCCTCTGAAGCTCGGCCCAGTGCGCTTGGATCGTTTGCCAATTGTCATGCAGCTCTTGCGCATTTCGTGCGTGCACAATCGCGAGCACCGGCTCCCATCGGGTCGGCATTTGGTCCATGATCGCCTGCAACGCTTGGCCGGCCCGGCTGTTCTTCGGCTCGAGCGAGCGCGCGCTCGCTTCAAATCGAAGCGGCGGTATCGGTGAAAATCCAACCAACGTCAGTGCCAAGAGGAAACCGCCGGCAACAATGACGAGCGGCCACGGCCGGGAAACGCTCCAGCGCACATATCTTTTGACCAACTCGAATACCGTATCGTGTTCCTGCGGCGGTTGGCTCGGGCGCACGAAGAGGAAAAGGATCGTGCACATGAAAAGGCCCGCAAAAAAAATGCCGATCGCGATCAGCACGCCGAGCTGTGAGAAACCCATCGAGCCGCTCAGAATCAAGGCCAGAAATCCAACCGCGGTCGTGAGCGCGCCGAAAAACACCGCGCGACCAAGTTTTGAAACCGACGTGGCAATCGATTGTTGATATTCTTCGCCGTCGATCCTGGCCTGTTGGTAACGGCCGAAAATTAGAATTGCGAAGTCAACGCCGAGCCCGACCAGGATCGAACAAAAACCAACGGCGACCATGTGGAGTTTGCCGAACGCGAGCAATCCAACCGCGAGCGCCACCAGACACGAGAGCAAGAGCGCGAAACCCATTCCGAACAAAGGAACCCAGCGTCGAAAGCCGATGAAGAAAACTAAACCAACGAGCAGCACCGAGCTGCCGAGCGTCGCGACGATGTCGTAGCGCATGCTCAACGAAATCTCCGACACATAAGCGGCGCGGCCGGTGATCAGAACATCGAGCCGTCCGCCGTCCCAGCCTTCGGTTGCGCGCGCGCGAAAAGCATTCACTTGCCGCATCAACCGCTGACATTCGAATGCGCTCAGGGATTTCTGATTTGTGACCGCGAGAAAAATTCGCATCGTGCGATCCGGGGACGTGAGCGGCTGCTCCTGCTCGATCGCGTTCGCTTCCGCGAAAGGTTTCAGCGCGGGGCCGATGATTCCCAGCGGATCAAACTCGAGCTCAAACTGCGGCCGCGGCGATCCAGCTTCGATTTCCTGATGCAAACGATGAAGTCGCTCGCGGATCTTTTCCGGTTGCAAGATCGACATCGTCTGCGCGAATGCATTCGGCTCGAGATTCAGGAGCAACGGAACTGCGATTGATTGCAAATCGCGAATGCCCTCCGGCGTTTCCATCGGGGATCCGGCGAGGATTTGTTCGCACCACGGCTGCTTGCGCAAGTTTTCGGCAAAGGTTGGCGCAAATTCCTCGAGCTTATCGACGTCTTGCGGCTGACAGCGCAGGGCAAACGTCAGCTCGCGCGTTTGCTCGAAGTCGCGATCGATAATTTTCAATCCTTCGATCGATCCAAATCCGCGCGGCAACATGTTGATCACGTCCGAATCGACCTCGATTCGCGAGATGAGAATTCCAAGACAGACCGCGGCGAACGCGATGACGCTGAGCCAAACAACCGCCCGGCGTTGCGCCATCACGCGCGCGATCCAATCACTCATCCGCATGATTCAGCTTCCGCGATTGCGCGCGCGATTAAAACCGGAAAACGAACGTTTCCAATCCGGATGTGTGACGCACCAGATGTCGATCTTTCGAATGTGCAATCGCATTGCGCAGTTCGAGCCAGCCTCGCAATTGCTGCGGCGCGCGATCAATCGGCCCCGACCAACCGCGGCCCGACATTGGTCCGTTCATCTCCGCGAAGCTGGCATCTTGTCGCAGCGCCACAAGCGTAACACCCGGCCCTTTTGAAAATGTAAGCTCAAAGTCGGTCGTTGAGTAACGCACCACCACATCGCCGATCACGGTCCGCTCGGTGTTGCGATACATCAATTGACCGGTGCGCGTCTGCCAATTCGCAGCCGGTTGCGCGAATTGATGCGTCGAAGTTGTGGCGCAACCGGTGAGCAGCACGACGAGGAATGTAGCCACGGTCCTCCGGACCGTTGCGTGACGGCGCAGAGCGCCGTGGCTACAACGCTTCATGTCCCGCTCGCCGGTTTCGGAATCAGACTTAATCGTGGCGAGAATGCCACGAACCGTTGCGCGTAAACGAAAAAGTAGAACAGCCACATCCGCCATTTGATCGCGAGACTTCTGCCCTCGTTGCCGGCGAGCACCGCGTTCACCGCCGCCGCAATTTGCATCGTGTCGGTTGGGTTCAGGAAAACTTCGAGGAATTCGCGGCTTCGCTCGTACCACGCATTCACGAACGTCAGATAGATGTCCATGATCCGATTCACGTCATGAGAATATTTTTTGAACGCGCGCGTACGCTTTGACTCGTTCCGCAATACTTCATTCAGCGTATCGGCTGCTCGCTCCGCCGACATCACCGCCAAAAAAACACCGCTGCTGAAAACGGGATCGATAAAACCGGCGGCGTCGCCCGCAAGCAGCCAGCGATCTCCATGAAGTCGCTTGTTGCGATAGGAAAAGTCGCTCGCTGAATAAACGGGCGAGACGCGAACTGCTTTTTCCATCCGCTCGGCCATCAACGGTTGCTCCGAGATAAATTTTTCCAGCGCGATTTCAGGCGCGAGCTTCATTTCACGATACGCTTTCGTGTCCATTACCACGCCGATGCTGGTGCGCGTTTCGGTCAACGGAATCATCCAAAACCAGCGGTCCATCCCGCGCACCATGCGAATCAGCGTCGCGTCTTTTCCCGGAAGCCGGTCGATGTTTTCGTAGTGCGCAAACACGGAAAACTTTTGGAGATGATCGTAAGTCTTCTTCACCTTGAACAAACTTCCGAGCAACGTCTGCCGGCCTGAGCAATCGAGCAGGTAACGAGCTGCGATCCGCGATTTCGCACCGCCCGCGTTTTCGATCTCGAGCGTTACCCGATCATCGCCGAAGTCGAACTTTGTGACTTCCGTTTCCTCGCGAACTTCAGCTCCGTTCTCGCGCGAATGGTCGAGCAGGACTTTATCGAACTCGGATCGCGTCACTTGATAAGCGCGATCCCGCTGGGAACGAAAACCGTCTTTGAAATAAAACTTTATCGCGCGCGTTCCGCAAGCGGCCATGATTTCGCCGCCGTATTTCGGCAGAAAATTTGCATCGAGTTTTTCGCGAACGCCGAGCCGATCGAACGTTTGCATGCTGATAGGCAGAAGCGACTCGCCAATGTGAAATCGGGGAAATTTCTCGCGCTCCAGGACGATCACGCGCCGTCCGGCTTTGGCGAGCAATGTCGCCGCCGTGCTGCCGGCGGGCCCGCCGCCAACGATGGCCACGTCATAGATGTCGATCTTCTCCACAGGAGTGACGTTAGCAAAATGTCCGCGTTTTGGTAGGAGAGGTTGCCACGCGCTGTTGAGGGCAATCGCCTTACCTTGTGCTAACTTGCGCCCACCGCATGAAACTGATTGACCGATTTGTCAGTCGCGAGCTGATCGTGAATCTGCTGGTCGCGATCGCGGTGCTCAGTCTCGTGCTCGTCGTCGGCAATATTTTCCGAAAACTTCTGCCGCTGCTCGTGAATCACGACGTGCCGGTTGAGTATCTGATCGCGTTCATCCTGTATGTTCTGCCGTTCTCGCTCATTTTCACAATTCCGTGGGGCTTGCTCACCGCCATCCTCCTCGCCTTCGGCCGGCTCTCCGCTGACAACGAGCTCATCGCGCTTCGCGCCAACGGGGTGAGCGTACCGCGCGTGGCCGTTTCGCTCGGAGTAATTTCGGGCATCTGCTGCGTGATCTGTCTTTGGCTCACGGTTTATATTTCGCCCGCAACGCAGCAAAAAATGCGCAGCACCATTTTTGATCTCGCGACGCGGGATCCGATGGCGTTGTTCGGCAGCGATCAGGTGATCGATCAATTTCCCGGACGAAAAATTTATGTCGGTAAAAAGGAAGGGAACAAGCTCGAGAACATTACCGTTTTTGAATTGAATGAGAAATCGATGCCGATGCGCGTGACGTTCGCGCGCACCGGAATGCTCGAAGCCGATCTCGAGAACAAACGCATCCTGATGCGTCTCTACAAC
>QHOZ01000198.1 GCA_003219495.1 Verrucomicrobiota bacterium
TGTTGCCGAACACCATTGTTTGCACGTTCACGGCTGTGCCCCAATCGTGCGGGATCCCATATTTCCGGCGATAAACGATCGCGCGATCGTTCATCCACGAACCGAACACGGCGCCAATCGATCCCCACATTTGTTCGTGCGGGTCTTGAGGGAACGATTTGCCGGTGCGCTCTTTGATCAATTTCTTGAAGCGCTTCACGAGCTCCTTCAGGTCTTCGACCTTCAGCTTCACGTCGGGGAAATCGTGTTTGCCGTAACGCTTGTCCTTCAAATGCTCAATCGCGGCCTCGAAGGGGTCGTGATCCTCGCCCGCGCGTTTCTGAACACCCATCACGACGTCGCCATACATTTGGAGAAAGCGGCGATACGAATCCCAGGCGAAGCGCGGGTTCTTCGTTTTCCTGGCGACGATCTCGACGACCTCATCATTCATTCCGAGATTCAGGATCGTGTCCATCATTCCCGGCATCGAATCGCGCGCGCCTGAACGGACCGACAACAGCAGTGGATCATTTTTGTCGCCAAGTTTTTTGCCGACCGACCTTTCCACTTTCGCGAGCGCCGCTTCGACTTCCGCTTTCAATTGCGGCGGGTAGCTCCGGTCGTGCGCGTAGAAGTAACTGCACACTTCGGTCGTGATGGTGAATCCGGGCGGAACAGGCAGATCGATGCGCGTCATCTCGGCGAGGTTCGCGCCTTTCCCGCCAAGCAACGGCTTCATTTTTCCGGTGCCGTCCGCGTGACCGTCACCGAAATAATAAACGTATTTCAGTTTGCCCGATTTTTTGGGCGCGCTTGCGCCGTTCGACGATGTCGATTTTGCGCGCGGCTTACGATTGTTTCGTGATGTGAGCGTGAGCGATTTGCGTTTTGTGGCCATGAAATTCCCCAATTGACGAACTGGCCAACGTAATTCCGCGCGGTTGCGCGTGTCAACGGACGGACTGGTGACTGATTTAAGCTGGCGTGGTCCGCTCGGCGTGATCGATCACGTCATCGATCGCAGCAGTGAATTCCTCCACGCCCGTGCTCGGCACGATGATCGTGTTGCGACGACCGTGCGCTTCCTCCGTGATGCGGAGGAATTTGCCGCGGTCGTTCTCGCGGAACTCTACGTGGAAATGCTTGCGTTCGATTTGCAGCTCCCTGGCCTCTATGAGGTTATCCATCTGTTTGAGCAAAAACGGCGGAGTTTAGGCCAGCGAACCGCCAAAAGGGAAGCAGAATTTTCTCAGCAAATCGAGTCGGCGACGGACTGGTTGTTAACAACTCTCGCCGAAGCGAATCACCGTTTCCGCGAACGCTTTTGCGGCTTTAGGTCTGCAATCGCGAAGTCGATCTGCTGCTTGAACGTGTCCACTCGCGCGACGAAGACCTTGATTTGATCGCCGACTTTGTAGCGCTTGTTCGTTCGACGACCAATGAGTCGCCGTTGCGCCGCATCGAAGCGATAAAAGTCGTCTTCGAGCGTTGAAACATGCACAACTCCGGTGACGAGCGCGTCCGGCAGCTCGACGAGGAGGCCGAAATTCCGGACGTCCATGATCGCGGCCCTGAACACCTGCGGCTTTCGTTCATCGAGCTGTTGTTGGAAGAATTGCAGCTTTTTGAGGCGAACCGATTCGATCTCTGCGTCGGCGGCATTTCGCTCCGTGTCGGAAATGTGTTTGGCCATCGCTTCGATTTGTCCGATGTCGATCTTCGATCGCCGCGACGAATTCAATTCAGCGAGAGTGCGATGCACAATCAAATCGGCATAACGTCGAATCGGACTCGTGAAGTGCAGGTAGTTCGCTTTTGCCAGTCCGTAATGCCCGAGCGGCTGCGCCGCGTAACGCGCGCGCTTCAAACTTTTCAGCAAACCGATCTTCAGCGCTTGTTCCTCCGGTTTGCCGCGAATGGAGGCCAGAAAGCGTTGCACTTCTTTGCGCTGCGATAAATCGCCGACGCGATAGCCGAAACTCAAAATGAATTCTCGATATTCGCCGAGTTTTTCCGGATCGGGATCCTCATGGACGCGATAAACTGTCGGAATCGAGCGATGCCGCAGCTCGCGCGCGACCGCTTCGTTGGCTGCGAGCATGAATTCTTCGATCAGTTGATGCGATTCGTCATTCTCCACGCGCTCGAGCCGTGTCGGTTTGCCGTTTTGATCGACATAAACTTTCACTTCGGGAAAATCGAGATCGAGCGAGCCATGCTCGAATCGTTTCCGCCGCAGCAACGACGCGAGCTCCCATGCCGCGTGTAATCGACGGCCGAGCTCGTCCCCAGGCTTCGACTTTAAATCGAATTCGATGAACGCTGAAAACGTCAGCCGGTCGACGTCGGGATTTAAGCTGCAAACGCCGTTGCTCAATCGCTCGGGCAACATTGGAATGACGCGGTCCGGCAAATAAACGCTGTTGCCGCGCCGCTTTGCTTCGCGATCGAGCGCGCTTCCCGGCGTTACGTAGGCGGAAACGTCTGCGATGTGCACGCCGAGCCGCCAGGAGCCGCCGTTGTCGATCTTCTCAACGTTGATCGCATCGTCGAAATCGCGCGCGTCGTCCGGATCGATTGTGACAATGAATTCCTTCCGTAGATCTTCGCGGCCTGCGATCATTCGCTCCTCGACCGATGTTGGAATTCGGTTCGCTTCGTCGACAACGGCTTTCGGAAACTCGGTCGGCAAACCGTATTTTCGGATAATCGACAACATGTCGATCCCCGGCGCGCCGGCGCGACCGAGCACTTCGACGATTTCGCCTTCCGGATTTACATGGCGCGATTGCCAATCTTCCAAACGGACGACGACTTTGTCGCCGACTGTCGCGGCGGTCTGTGACCGTCGATCTTGCAAATTAACGTAAACGTTGTGAACGATTCGCGGATCGTCCGGCACCACGTAATAAAAATTCTTTGAATGCTGAAGCGTGCCGACAATGCTGTCGCGCGCGCGCTCGAGGATTCGAATGACGCGGCCTTCCTGTCGATGGCCGTCCTTTGCGCGGCGCTGCGGAATGTCGCGGCTGATTCGCACAACAACCCGGTCGCCGTTCATCGCCGTTCCAGTGTTTTCCGCGGCAACAAAAACATCCGCCTCGCCCGATTTTTCTGGAATCAGGAATCCGAAGCCTGCTTGATGGGATTTCGCCGCCGTGCTCGAGCTCGCGCAAAGTTGTCCGGACGCTGACGCGGTCCCGTCCCTTCGCATGAAGCGCCTGCGCGATCTCGTCCCGGTCGCGCGGCCGGTAATCAGGCGCGCGCAACAAGGTGAGTATCTTGTCTCGAATTGTAGGTCCGTCTTTGCTCATGCTCGCGAAACCATACTGAGGGATGTCGATCTAACGATGAAAAGAATTATTGCCGTCGGATGTGTGTTCGCAGCCGCGGGCGTAGTCGCGTTTGCCGCAGGAGGAGGAAAAATGAAAATCAGCAGCCCGGCGTTTTCGGAAGGCGGCGCGATTCCCGACAAATTCAGCAAGAATGGCAACAACGTGAATCCGGAATTGCGAATTTTCGGCACGCCGGTGGATGCGAAGAGTCTCGCCTTGATCGTGGACGATCCGGACGCGCCGGTCGGTTTGTTCACGCATTGGCTGGTTTGGAACATCGATCCAAAGACGAGCCAGATTTCGGAGGGCAGCGTGCCAAAAGGCGGCCTGCAGGGCAAAAATGATTACGGCGATCTTGGATATGGCGGGCCGCAACCGCCATCGGGAACGCACCGATATTATTTCAAGATTTTTGCGCTCAACAAAACGCTCGACCTGAAAGCGGGCGCCAAACGCAAGGAGCTCGATGCTCAACTCAGCGGCGGCCAGGTTATCGCGAAGGGCGAGTTGATGGGCAAGTATTCAAAGAAGTAATCGTCGCGGGCAGTTCGAATAAAGCGTGCGTCGTGTTAGTCTGATTTAATGACGGCACGACTTTGGAAAATCGGCGACGCCGTTGTCGATCTTTCCAAACGGGCGATGATCATGGGCGTGCTCAACGTCACGCCGGATTCATTCTCCGATGGCGGCAAATTTTTCACCGCCGATGCAGCAGTCGAGCACGGGATTCTTATGGCGACCGAAGGTGCGGACATTATCGACGTGGGTGGCGAATCAACGCGGCCAGGCGCGGAACCTGTTTCGGTCGATGAAGAATTGAAACGCGTGGTCCCCGTGGTCGAAAAACTCCGTGCGAAGATCGACATCACGATCTCGATCGACACTTCGAAGTCGGACGTTGCGGAAGCCGCCTTGGATGCAGGCGCCGCAATTATCAACGATGTGACCGCGGGACGAGGCGACGACCAAATGTTGCCGCTTGTCGCAACGCGCAGGGCCGCGTTGGTGTTAATGCACATGCAAGGTGAGCCGCGCACGATGCAGAAAAATCCCCACTACGATGACGTCATTCGAGAAGTGGGTGATTTTTTTAGACAACAATATGACCGCGCAATAGAGTGCGGCGTTGATCCCATGGCGCTTGCGTTCGATCCTGGAATCGGTTTCGGCAAAACGCTGGAGCACAATTTGTCGCTGCTAAAGAATCTCAATCAGTTACGCGTCGATGACCGACCGCTCGCGGTCGGCGTTTCGCGCAAATCGTTTTTAGGAAAACTTCTGGGCTCAAAGGAAATGGCGGACCGCGTCGGGCCGACCGCGGCGATGACCTCGTTGTTGCGCGCGCATGGCGCTGACGTGATTCGCGTGCATGACGTGAAAGAAAATGTCGCGGCGTTGCGAATGAGTGAGGAGATGCTGCGATGATGCAGGAAGTTGTTCAGCTCTGGTTTCGAAGTTGGCGCAGCATGCTCGAGATCATTTTTCTGAGCGTCGGAATCTATTACGGATATGTCTACTTTCGCGGGACGCGCGGCGCCAAAGTGCTGACCGGCCTCGCAATTGTCTTCTTAACCCTGACGCTGATCTCGACCTTGCTGAACCTCGTGGTCATCGGCTGGTTAGTCCGAAGCTTCTCCGTGTTTCTCGCCATCGCGCTGGTTGTTATTTTCCAACCGGAGCTGCGTCGTGGCCTCGCTGAGCTCGGCGGTCACCCGATTTTCTCGCTGACGAGTGAGAAACGCGAGACGGTGCACGATTTGGCGGAAGCGGTCACGCAACTCGCGAACAAACAGTTCGGCGCGCTGCTGGCGATTGAGCGCGACACTTCAATTCGCGTTTACGAAGAAACTGGCGTGACCTTGGGCTCGGATTTTTCCGTTGAGCTGATCCTGAGCATTTTTCATCCAAAAGCGGCGTTGCACGATGGCGGCGTGATTATCCGAAACGGTCGAATCGCCGCAGCCGCCTGCATTTTTCCCGTGAGCCAACGCGAGACTTTGGATCGCAGTCTCGGCTTACGTCACCGCGCCGCGCTCGGCATCACGGAGGAATCGGACGCAGTGGCGATAGTTGTTTCCGAGGAGACGGGCGGGATTTCTATTTGCCATCGTCGGCGAATTGAGCGCAATTTTACTCCGGAAACATTCCGACAAAGAATCGGCGAAATTTTATTGCACGGACGTTATGAAGAAAATCCTCCTGAGGAATTGGCGCGCGAAGTTGATCTCACTGTTGCTCGCGACAACCCTCTGGTACCTCATCAAGAAGAACGTGGCCACGACTCCATCGCCGTCTGAAGCGGTGTCGCCCACGCCAACTGCTCAAAAACGCTAGCGCAAAAAGCGCGCGAGATTTCGCTCTTCCCAACGGCGCGCACGGCGATAATTGCGGAACGCACGCTCGCGCCGATTGAATTCCTCCGTGTGCACACGGCGACGTCCGCCGCGCAACGGTTCATCGGGCACGACCGAGTGCAGCATTTCGTGATAGAGGATGTATTTCAAATACCAGCGCGGAACGAACGCCTGGTCCAGCAATGGATGAATCCGAATCACCTGATCTTCTTCCTGAATTGTTCCGAAAATGAAATGATCTTTCGGCGGTTGTTTTCGGCGCCGGCCCCATTCCACTTTGTAATCCCGCAGTCTTCCCCGGAAATATCGCCGATTAACTTCTGCGAAGAGCTTACCGAGATCGAAATGTTCGCCCTCCTGACGAAGATTTAATTGCTGCTGCATCGGCAGCCGGCGATACGCCATTTTTCGTTTTGTCTTCTTCGCCATGATCAAACCCCCCTTGAAGGAATTCAATTTTAGGTGGCTTCAAAGAAGTCGACAAGGAAAGCGCCGCTTTTTTTCAATAATTCTGACAACACCCTGCGTTGGAGTCACTTACGGACAAGCGGCCGGTGAGGTCAGCCATCTCATTCCGGCTGAGCGAATTAACTGACTGGGCGCATTTTCGGGCCGCGAGAACGGTCCGCTGGTTGCGAATCTCGGGCTCTGGGTGTACTGCGAAACTGACCGCGGATTAGATCGACATGACGCCGTTTCTCCGAAAGCTGCTTGGCCTCAATTGGCTCCTGCTCATTGTCATGTTGGCCCTCGCCATTTTTGGCGTAATCGCGATCTACAGCGCGACCTATATGCGCGAAGATCCGGTCGCTTCAGAATTCTGGCGCAAACAGGCGCAATGGGTCGCGATCGGATTTTTAGCGTTCATGGTCGCGAGTTTGGTGGATTACCACTGGATTCGCTGGGGAGCGCTGCCGCTGTACGTCCTAGGCATCATCTTTCTCGTGCTCACGAAAATCATCGGCACGAAAGTCTACGGCGCGCGGAGCTGGCTCCATATTGGTCCACTCAATTTTCAGCCGGCACAGCTCGCAGTCATTGCCGGGATCATGGTGCTCGCGCTCTTCCTCAGCCAATTCAAGCAAATGCATCCGATGCTGCGTCTGCTCATTTGCGGTGCAATCGCTGGCGCCCCGTGTTTATTGATTTTGCTCCAACCCGATTTGGGCGAAGTGATCATTTGGGTGCCGGTTTTGTTGGCCTTACTTTTCGTCGGCGGCATTCCGGTTCGCTACCTGATTTGCATTCTCTTGATCTTGTTCGCGATGATTCCGATTACCGCCAATCTCGTGCTCAAGCCGTATCAACAGGCGCGTCTCACTGCGTTCGCGCATCCAGACATTGACAAACAAGGTGCATCATGGGCGATCAACCAATCGCTCATCGCCATCGGTTCCGGCGGTTGGGCGGGCAAAGGCTTCAAAGCTCCGAACACGCAAATTGAGTTGGGATTCCTGCCTTCGACCGCGGTCCACAACGATTACATCTTTTCGGCGATCGGCGAGCAATGGGGCTTTGTCGGTGGGATGTTTCTGATCGGCGCTTTCGCACTCCTTTTATTGACCTGTCTGTTCGTGGCGTTTTTCGCTGGGGATCAATTGGGACTTCTTCTTGTCATGGGTATTACCGCGCTGATTTTCACCGGCATATTCCAAAACGTTGGCATGACGATCGCGCTTTTGCCGATCACCGGTGTGCCATTGCCACTGATCAGCTACAGCGGTTCTTTTGCGTTGATGATCATGTTCGCGCTGGGCGTCGTGAACAGCGTCTGGGTTCATCGCCACGAGATCGCGTAGTCGCAAGATCGACATCGCAGAACGAGCGCGATTTACTTCGAGCACGCGTTGCTTACAATCGCGGCAGAGATGGAGACGGATTACAAAGTTAAGCTCGAGATCTTCGAAGGCCCGCTCGATCTCCTTCTCTTCCTGATCAAACGCGACGAGATCGACATCTACGACATCTCCATTGAGCGCATCACGAAGCAATACCTCGATTACCTTCAAGCCTTCAAGGAACTGAAGATCGACATCGCGGGCGAGTTCGTGGTGATGGCGGCGAACCTGATTTACCTCAAGAGCCGAAGTCTGCTTCCGCTCGATCAACAACCGCCCGAAGAAGATGCCGAAGAGGACGATCCGCGCTGGGACCTGATTCGTCAGCTAATCGAATACAAGAAATTCAAGGAGGCGGCCGTCCAATTGCACGATCGCGCTCTCGAGCAGGAAAGAATCTTCACGCGCGATGGCGGAGCCGCTCCGGCGTCGGACGCGCCGTTGCCTTTGCACGAAGTCGGCATCTTTCAATTGATCCACGCTTTTCAGGAAGTGATTAAGCGCGTCGAAGCGCGCGATGATCTGCAAGAAATTTTTGGCGAACGATTCACCGTTTCGGAAAAGATCGAGAAAATTCTGGAGCGCGTCGCAAACGGCGCGTCCGTGCGCTTCTCCGAATTGTTCGGCCAAGTCGTCTCGCGCGTCGAAATCGTCGTCACATTTCTCGCGCTGCTCGAGTTGATCCGTCTCAATCAAGTCCGCGCGCTGCAGCGAAAGATGTTCGACGAAATCGAGATCGCTGCCATCGCGGCCTAAGATCGACATCATGCCGCGTCTGCTCATCGCTGGCTGCGGTTATCTCGGTCAAGCTGTCGCCGAACTGTTTCGCGTCGACAGCTGGCACGTCGAAGGTTGGACAAATTCCCGCGAATCGGCGCAGCAAATTTCGGCAAGCGTCGATTCGACGCAGGGAGTCGACCTGTCCAACGCTGCAGCGGTCGCGGCACAGAATGGAGAATTCGATTTAGTTGTTCACTCCGCGAGCACGCGCGGTGGCGACGGCGATTCGTATCGCCGCGTTTATTTGGACGGCACGCGAAATCTCCTCGAGCGGTTCACGTCTGCAAAAATGTTGTTCGTGAGCAGCACGAGCGTTTACGCGCAAACAACGGGCGAGTGGGTGACCGAGCAAAGCGCAGCTGAGCCGACCACTGAGACCGGGAAAATTCTGCGCCAGGCAGAAGACCTCGTCCTGGCGAATCGGGGAATCGTTTTGCGTCTCGGAGGAATTTACGGCCCGGGAAGGTCGGCGCTGCTCACAAAATTTCTGCGCGGTGAAGCGATGCTCGATCCCGCGAACGATCGCTTCGTGAATGCGATTCATCGCGACGACGCGGCAGTAGCAATTCAATTCTTGTCGCGGCGAACTGACAGCAGCGGCGAGATCTACAACGTGGTCGACAGCGAACCGACTCTTCAAAGCGAATGTTACCGCTGGCTGGCCGCGAATCTGAATCGGCCCGTTCCGCCGGCCGGAAGATCGACATCCGCGCGTAAACGCGGCGCAAGCAACAAGCGCGTGAGTAACGCCAAGCTTCGTGGGATCGGTTGGGCCGCGCGTTATCCAAATTTCGCCACCGGTATGAGCGAAAGCGTGTTGCCGAATTTTACTCTCGAGTAACCCTAAGTCGCACGTCGTGTTCGAGCTACCGGTATGGAAGCTGCTAAATTTTGCCAATATGCGTGAGGTTAAGCTTACAGGCCGCGAGGCTTCGGTCGTGCGCGCGCTTGGATTTACCGAGGCGATGCTTGGGGCCGAGATCCAGGACTACGTGCGAATGGAATCCGAAGACGTGACCGACACGCTCAATAGCTTGATGGCCGCCGGGTTCGTCGAGAGCATTCCCTTTTCGGAGCAAATCGAGCTCGCACAAATGCCGGTGACTTCTTTCGAGATTAATCCCGCTTACTCTCACGAGCTGAAGCGCGCGATTCTTCGGACTTAAGCGCCGTTCCCGGTCTGATTACGACGCTCGCCAAAAAGTTGGCGGATCACTTCTTCAACGGGCACTTCCTGCACGTTGATGTCGCTCACGTCGCACGATTGTAAAACTTCGCGCGTGGTTTCGGTCACTTTCGCGCGTGGCACTTTGAGTTGAATCGACATCGGCGTTTGCTCTATCACTTCCCCGAACCGTGAAAAGTCGCGCTCGCTCTGTTTGCTGAATGTGAGACTGAGAATTTTGTAAATCGAGAAACGGTCGACAATTTCATCTAGCGGTCCATCGAAAAAGATTTTGCCGTGATCGATGACCAGCACGCGGCGCGTCAATTCTGCGATGTCTTGCATGTAATGACTCGTGAGTAGCGTGACGATTCGATGTTCCTTGTTGTAGAGGCGCAGAAATTCGCGCACGCGCTTCTGACTCACGACGTCCAAGCCGATCGTTGGCTCGTCCAAAAACAAAACGCGCGGCTCGTGAATGAGCGCGGATATCAGTTCCATCTTCATGCGCTCGCCGAGCGAAAGCTCGCGAACCATCACGTTCATTTTGTGCGTGACCTCGAGCAGTTCGGACAAACCGCCCACGACCTTCTTGAAACGATCGCGATCGATTCCATAGATCGCGCGATTGAGCTCGAGCGATTCTTGCGCCGGTAAATCCCACCAGAGCGCGTTCTTCTGGCCCATGAGCAGGCTGAATTGCCGCTTCATCTCATTCTTGCGTTCCCACGGAACGAACCCGAGCACGCGCGCGTCGCCCGAAGTCGGGTTGAGCAGACCCGAAAGCATTTTGAGCACCGTCGTTTTGCCGGCGCCGTTCGGTCCGAGAAATCCCACGAACTCGCCTTCCTCGATCTTAAATGAAACCGCGTCGGCCGCGCGCGTCTCATCGTAGCGACGGCGCACCAATCCTTTCACCGCGCCCCACAAGCCGCCCTCTTTCCGGTAGGTGCGGTAAATCTTCGTTAGGTCGCGAGCTTCAATTGCGGACATGGATCAAGATCGACAATCGACGTGCCGATCTCGCGCGCAACTACGCAATCGCCGGCTTTGCCGCTGGTTTCTTCTTTAGCAGCGCGAGAATTTTCTCCACCAGCGCCTCGGCGGTGATGCCGTGTTTCTTGCGCAACAGAGGAACCGCGCCATGCTCGATGAATTCATCCGGCCAACCGACTCGCGCAACCGGCGTGTTGATTTGGTTCGAGTGAAGATGCTCCATCACCGCGCAACCAAAACCGTTGTGCAACACGTGGTCCTCGATTGTGGCGACAACTTCAACGCTGCGCGCGAAGAACTCGAGCGTGCCGGTGTCCATCGGTTTGATCCAGCGTGGATTGATTAGCGCGACTGAGATTCCTTGTTCCTCCAACTTTTTCGCGGCTTCCTGCGCAACTTCGAACATGTTGCCTAAACCAAAGATCGCGACGTCGCGTCCGTGTTTCACGACCTCCGCCTTGCCGATCTCAAGAAGCTTTGGCTCCGGTTTAATTTTTGCGCCGGTGCCGGAGCCGCGCGGATAACGGATCGCGATCGGTCCCTCGTTGTAATTCGCCATCGTCCAAAGCATGTCGGCGAACTCGTCTTCGTCCTTCGGCTGCATGTGCACCCAATTCGGGATGTGCCGCAGATATCCGATGTCGAACAAACCGTGATGCGTCGGGCCGTCGTCGCCACTCAATCCCGCGCGGTCCATGCAAAGTCGAACGTTCAGCTTTTGAATCGCCATGTCGTGGATCGCCATGTCGTAGGCGCGCTGGAAAAAAGTCGAGTAAATCGCGAGAAACGGCGTCATTCCTTGCGTCGCCAATCCGCACGCGAACAACGCCGCGTGTTCTTCAGCAATTCCAACGTCGAAGTAGCGGTCCGGATGCGCCTTCTGGAAATGCCCAAGGCCGGTACCACTCGGCATCGCCGCCGTGATCGCGACCAGCTTCTGATTGTTGTCGGCAAATTTCGCCAACGTTTTACCGATGATCTCCGAATACGTCGGCGTCGGTGTCGGTGCAGTCTCGCCGCTCTCGATCTTGTATTTGCCGAGCCCGTGGAATTTGTCCGGTTGTTTGATCGCCGGCTCGTAACCTTTTCCCTTTTTCGTGAGAATGTGCAGCAGCACTGGCTCGTCCTGCGTTTTCAAAAACTCAAATGTGCGTGTGAGTAGCGGAAGATCGTGGCCATCGATCGGCCCGTAATAGCGGAAGCCGAGCTCTTCGAAGATCACGCTCGGCACGAGCAGACCTTTCACGCTCTCCTCGACTTTATGGGCGAGGTGCACGCCGGTTTTGCCGAGGATCCATTCGACGAAGTCACGCGCCTTGTCGTGCAAGTGCGCGTAGGTCTCGTTCGTCACGATGCGATTAAAGTAATTCGCGATCGCGCCGACGTTTTTCGCGATCGACCACTCATTGTCGTTGAGAACGACGATGAACTTTTTGGTCTGCGAGCGAACGTTGTTCAGTCCCTCGTAAGTTATGCCGCAGGTGAACGCCGCGTCGCCGGCAACCGCAATGACATGCTCGTCGCCACCGCGGAGATCGCGGCCAACGGCCATCCCGAGCGCGGCCGATACGGCGGTGCCTGCGTGACCGGCGCCGTAACAATCGTGCTCGCATTCGGTGCGCAGTAGAAATCCGTTGAGTCCGCCGAATTGGCGCATGGTCGAGAAGCGATCAAGCCGTCCGGTGAAAAGTTTATGCACGTAACCTTGGTGGCTCACGTCCATCACGAATCGGTCCTTCGGCGTATTGAAAACGCGATGCAGCGCGATCGTGAGTTCGACCACGCCGAGATTCGGACCAAGATGTCCGCCGGTTTGCGAGAGGATCCGGATCAATTCCTCGCGAACTTCCTGCGCGAGTTGTGGCAGATCCTGCTCGCGCAGCGCCTTGATGTCCGCGGGCGAGCGAATTCCGTCGAGCAAACGCTTCGGCGTTTCCGGCTCCGCGACTGTTGTTGTTTCAGAAGAGTCTGACTTCATCGTTCTTTAATTCCTTCTCGGCCTGCTTTTCATCATTCGCAGATTCGGCGGCAGGTTCAAAATTTTTGACGATCGCTTTGCCCGCATTATTCCGGGCAATGACCTCGATCTTTTGTTCGGCGCTGGTCAGCTGTTCCTGGCAAATCTTCACCAGGTTCATTCCTTCCTCGTAACGCACGATCAAATCCTCGAGCGGCAATTTTCCACTTTCCATTTGTTCGACGATCGCTTCGAGCCGGTCCATCGCCTTTTCAAAGTTTAATTCGGTCGCCGGCGCCTTGGTCTTACTGCTCATCGGCAAGCGGAAAATTAAGCACAGCGCGCCCAAGTTGAAAGGGGCGATTCGGTCTGGCGAACCCTTCGGCCAGAGCGGTGGCACATCGCCTGCTCGGGAAAGTGCGAAATCAACCGCTTGCCACTATGAAGTTTCCAAAAAAAATCCTCTTAATCGATCACGAGCCCGGCGTCACTCGCCTCATTCGACGGGCACTGGAACGCGCCGGGAAATATTTAATCCGCGAAGAGCACGACGATAAACTCGCGTTGAACGCCGCGCGCTGGTTCCAACCCGATCTCATCCTCATCGACAATCCCGGCCAGAGCCAGCTCAGCATCGAACGCGCGGTCAATAGCGATTCAACGCTTAAAGACACGCCAGTTCTTGCGCTCAGCAATCTTCGTCCCGAAAGCGAAATGGTTTCCGGCGGAATCCTTTCCGGCTACAGCTTCTTCGCCGCGCCAATTAAGGTCGAAGAAGTTCTCCGCGGCGTCGACGAATTGATGTTCGGCAAAGACTGAGCGTTAGAGTCGTTTCCGCTTCGCTGACGCGGCGATCGCTTTCTTCAAGCGCTGCAATCGCGTTTCTTCTTTCTTCGCGCTTACGATGTACCAGCTGATGAGCTTCCGGTACGACGGTGCCTGCGCCTGAAAAAAATCCCAAGCCGCTTTGTTATTTTTCAACAACTTCGCGTAGACCTGGGGTAATTCGGCCGTTCGTTGTTCGTACGCGTAGATTCCCGATTTGTTTTCCATCCGCGCCGCGAACGCTTTCAATCCCGCCGGTCGCATTCGCTTTTCGTTTTTTAGCGCTTGTGCGCGCTTGATGTTGATCGCACTCCAAATGCTCCCGCGCCGCCGCGGCGTGAATCGGATCTTGTAGCTGATCTCGTCTACGCGTTTCCGGATCCCGTCGATCCAGCCAAAACAAAGTGCTTCATCCACCGACTCCGGCCAAGTGATGCTCGGCTTGGTGGAATCCTTTTTGTAAAACCCAACCCAAAGCTCCGTCGCGCTCGCGTGATTCTTGTCGAGCCACTTTCGAAAATCCGCCGGCTTCGGAAAGAATTTCGGGTTCAACCGATTTGCTTTTTATAAGCGGCGGCGTCTTTCAGATTTTTGAGATCGTCGGCGTTGTCGATCTTGAGGACGAAGAGCCAGCCCTGGCCGAACGGCTCGCGATTGATTAAGCCGGGATCGGCTTCGAGCGCTTTGTTCACTTCGACGACGGTGCCTTTTACAGGCGCGTAGATGTCGCTCGCCGCTTTGACTGATTCGACCACCGCGATTGCTTCCTTCGCGTTCGCGGCGCGATCCATTTTCGGCAGCTCGACGAAAACGACGTCAGTCAACTCGGCTTGCGCGTGATCGGTGATGCCGATGCGAATCTTGTCGCCTTCGCGCTTAATCCATTCGTGACTCTCGGTGTAAAGCAAATCGTCTGGAACGTTCATGATTTTTTGTAGAGCGGTTTTTTCTCGATCGTCCGACGCCCCAGTTCAAGCTTGGCGACTACGTGCCGCTCGTGACTTCGCCGATGCGCTGACCGTTTTCGAATACGGAATAATGCGGGCGCGGCGGTGGGCCTTTGTCGTTCATTTTGAAGGAAACCAGTTTTTCGCGCGGGCCGTTCTCTTTGGTTTTCAGCAAAATATCGCGGCCGGTGAAATTCGACTTCGTTAGGTCGACGAAGAATCCGAGCCCGGCTTCGATCGGGTTTCGTTCCGGCGAAAGATCGGAGCCGTTGAGCGGGTAACACATTTCCAAACGCAACGTATCGCGCGAGCCGAGCCCGCACGGTTTGAGTCCGAGGTCTTTCCCTTTTGCGAGCACCGTGTTCCAAAACTTCGTCGCGTCTTGCGCCCGAAAGAAAACTTCCACGCCGTCTTCGCCGGTGTAACCCGTTCGCGCGATCGAAATCGGCATTCCATCGATCTCAAGATCGACAATGTGATTGCGGGCCGGCAGGTTCACGAACAATTCGCTGATGCGCGGGCCTTGAATTGCGACTCCCCCGAAATTCGCGCTGCGGTTGTCGATCTTCACGTCGCCGCGCTTGTGTTTGTTCAGCCAATCCAAATCCGGATCGATGCATGACGCGTTCACGACGAGCAGAAACTTCGCGTCGCCGATTCGGTAGGCAATCAAGTCGTCGATGATGCCGGCTTTGTCGTTGAGCAGAAAAGTATATTGGCCCTGACCGACTTCGAGTTTGTCGACGTTGTTGGTCAACATCGTGTTCAGCCAATCGCGCGCGTCTTTGCCATCGACGATGAACTGCCCCATGTGCGAGATGTCGAACATCCCGACGTTTTTTCGCACGGCCTGATGTTCGTCCATGATGCCGGTGTATTGGATTGGCATCAGCCAACCGGCGAACGGCACCATCTTCGCACCGAGCTTCACGTGCTCGTCGTAAAGCGCCGTCTTTTTTTGCGTGGTGTCAGTCACACAAACAGCGTAGTCGCAATTAAACTGACGTAAAGATTGCTCGCACAAAGGCCACAACGGTCACGGCGAAAAACTGACTGAGTGTTTAAGACTTTGTGCCGGTTGTGTCCGTTGTGCGATAAGTTGGACATAGGTACCGCATTCTCTAACGTGCGGCGCGATCATGAGCTTGCTCGATAAAC
>QHOZ01000199.1 GCA_003219495.1 Verrucomicrobiota bacterium
GCTTTCAATTGCGCGCGCCGCCCAATTCCGCGCATTTTTTATCGTAAGCGCGATGGTAATCGTCGGGCGCTGCCGTGAGGACGACTTTGCTGACATGGAACCACTCCAGTTTTTGCATGACGGAGAAAACAAAGAAAGCGCGAATATCAAACCGTCGCGCGCCGCCGCTATCCCCGCGCGGGTTTCTTTGTCGGAAGAAGTCTGTTCACCAAATTGTTGGTTATTTTCTCCAACACAATTCCCCAGACGCTAAGAACTGCTGCCGTGATGAGGAAGATCAGAATGAAGATCGAGATCGGTTGCGGGCGAATTTTCAGGCCGAGCCAAATCACGTAGGGCTGGTGAATCAGATACAGGCCGTACGAGTATGCGCCCAGGAGCGTGAGAATTTTCGCCAGCGCGCCGAGTCGCAGAATTACCCCGGCGATTCCGACGATCGCGAGAAAGCAGCACGCGCCGGTTCCGAAATCGCAAAAGACATACGCGATTCCATTTGAGTAAAGCTTTAGCGCAAGCGGATACAAAGCGAGACCGGCGATTAGCGCAGGTCCGCGCAACAGAAACGATTCCACCCCTGATGTCGATCGTGTGTGCCACGCGCCGAGCGCCATTCCGAGTGCGAACTCAGGCAAACGGCAGATCGCGAAACCGCCGAGCGTCCAAAGTCCGTGCACCGGATAAACGTCGAGCATGATGTAGCGAACAAAAAATCCGAGCGCGCACGCGATTAGCAAAAATGTCCAGGCGCCAAGCTTGCGCGCGGCAAGGAAGAGCAGGGGAAACATGAGATAAAATTGGATCAGCATGCCGAAGTACCACCACGCAGCGTTGAGGTACATGAAGTTCATCTCGATGTTGATGAATCGCAGCCCGAGCAGGCTGTAAATAATGCGTTCGTCCACCGGCTCGAGTCGCGCGATGAACGGCGAAAGCAGATAAACAAGGTGCGCGACCCAGTACATCGGATACAGCCGCGTCAACCGCGCGAGATACCATTTTCCCCATGCGACGTTGCCGGTTTCGGCGCGTGCCATCGTGGATTGCATCAAATTCCAGCCGCCAAGAATGATGAACGCGCCGACCGCGTGGAAACCGAGGCCCGAAATTTCCCACCAGGCGCTGCGCAAAATCGACATCGTGCTATTGGCAACGCTGCTCCAGTCGTTAGGCGGGAGCTGATAATGCTCGAACACCGTCCGGAAAAAGTGAAAGTAGACCACGAAGAGAATCGCCATTCCTTTCGAGATGTCGATCCAGCCGAGCCGTTTCATTGGCTGATTAGAAAAGCAGGAATGTTCCAGGTAAGACAGAATTCTCTTTCTCGAACTTCGGTCTCGTTTGTAAGCTCGCGTTGATGAAATCGGCCGAGGCGTCGTCGCCGGGAGGCTTCGCGCGATTTATCCGCGCCGAGTATCCATTTTTTATCGGACTCGCAGTGGCCGGGGCGCTTCTCGTGTTGGGCAACCAGAGATTGGAAAATCTCAAAGAGCCGTTGATTCTCAGCGCGGTTCTAATCGCTTTGCTCGCTGTCGTTCTCTGGTCGGCGATCTCGGCTGTGCGTCACGCCGATTGTCTCGCGGTGAAAGTCGGCGAGCCGTACGGGACGCTGATTCTCACCCTGTCGGTGATCAGCATCGAGGTGATGATGATCTCGGCCGCGATGTTGCATGGCGCGAACAATCCGACGCTCGCGCGCGACACGATGTTCGCGGTTGTGATGATTGCGCTCAACGGCCTGGTCGGATTCGCATTGCTTCTCGGCGGACTGCGCCATCGCGAGCAAAATTACAACCTGCAAGGCGCAGGCGCGTATTTAAACACGATCATGGCGCTGGTGGTGCTCGGACTTGTCCTGCCGAATTTCACGACTTCGCTTTCCGGGCCGCGATTCACGACCGTGCAGGAGATTTTTCTAATCGCCGTCACTGTCAGCCTCTACGGAGTTTTTCTCTTTATCCAAACCGGCCGGCACCGATCCTATTTCAAAGACGCCGAGCTAGATTCGAATGATCATCATTCGACCAGCGGCGTGCGATCAGCCGGTTTCCACGCGCTGATGTTGATTCTTTATTTGATCGTCGTGATCGTGCTCGCAGAGCACTTCGCGATTCCGCTCGATAATTGCATTGAGCGCTTCGGAGTTCCGCAAGCTTTCGGCGGTGCGGTCATCGCCGCGTTGATTCTGACTCCGGAAGCGATGGCGGCGATCAATGCCGCGAGGAAAAACCGTTTGCAACGCTCGGTGAATCTTCTTCACGGCTCGGTGTTGGCCTCGATTGGTCTGACTATTCCTGCCGTGTTGACGATTGGAATGATCGCCGACAAGCCGGTCGTGCTCGGCATTCAGGGTGGAAATCTTCCGCTGCTTGTTCT
This sequence comes from Verrucomicrobiota bacterium, assembly GCA_003219495.1. Next base: position 2,374 of record QHOZ01000199.1, read on the forward strand.
GACTTTGGGCGCGAGCATGGTCACGTTCGGCAGCGGCAAGACGAACGTGCTACAAGGCTGCATTCACTTGTTGCTCTTCGCGGTTTTCTTGCTGCTGATTTTCGCTCCCTGAGTCCGAGCCGGACTGGCACTAAACTGCGGTCCTCGATTTTCTCTCAATAATCACGAGAAAGATTCCGCCCAGCACGGCAATCGATGTGAGCAGATATCGCAACGTGAGCGCTTCATTGAGCAAGAGAATGCCGCCGGTTGCGGCCAGGACCGGAACACTGAGCTGCACCGTCGCGGCGCTGGCGGCTTTTAGATTGGGCAACACCGCATACCAGATCACGTAGCCGAGACCGGAAGTGATCGCGCCCGAGATTATCGCGTAGATAATGCCTAACGAATCCAGATGCATTTCCCTTAGCATCAAAATGCTTGTGAGTGCGGCGAATGGGACCGCGCGTAGAAAATTTCCAGCCGTCGCCGCGGTTGCGTCAAACGCCAGGCCACCGTCCGTGCCGCTCGCACCTCGGACTTTTCCCCGGAGCGAATACACACCCCACGCGACGCCGGCAATCAACATGAGCGTCGAGGCGATTAATGGCGGAGCGAAAAGGCCGGGAAACACGAGCACCATTAGTCCGGCGATTGCGACGGCGAGACCGACGATTTGAATTGCGTCCAACCGTTCGCCTTTGCGAAATCCCCAGAAAATCATTGTTGCCTGAACTGCGCCAAATAGAAGCAACGCACCGGTGCCGGCGGGGAGACCTTTGTAAGCAAATGAAAATGCTGCCGCGTAAATGAAAAGCGTGAGCGCAGAAATCCAGTTGCCGCCGCCGGCGGATGTTGATCTTTGCAGCTTTAAAATTAGCCACAGAGCGACTGCGCCGGAAAAAATGCGGACGAACGTGAAAGTCGCGGCGTCGATACGCGTGTCTCGGAGCGCGGCGCGGCAAAGAAGCGAGTTGCTCGCGAACGCGATCATCGCGAGCAGCGTCAGGATAACGACGCGCGGCTTCATGATTAGAAGGCCGCTGTCACTCGGAATCGAATTTCGGTTTGGCGCTCGAAACTTTTTTGTAAGTGCCCTCGGCACTGACATTGTGACCGAAACCACAGATACCTTCTTGCGTAACAACTAATTTTCCCGCGGCGAACTTGAGCGTGATCTTGCATCCGTCCTCCGCGCCTTCCGGCTTGAAGATCGCAGTGTCGCCCTCGATCCTGGCCGTCCCTCGGCCTTCGCCGGTGTTTGCGGTCCGT
>QHOZ01000031.1:0-14255 GCA_003219495.1 Verrucomicrobiota bacterium
TCGCTGGGAAAACATGTACAACGGCGACGGTTTCTGGATTTTTCCCGATCCGGCGGACAAGGATTACATTTACGCGGAGTATCAGGGCGGCGAGATCGGTCGCGTGAATCGCAACACGCACGAAGCGCGCAACATCAAGCCGCGTCCGAATTACAACGAGAAGCTGCGCTACAATTGGAACACGCCGATTGCGCTTTCGCCGACCGAAAAAGGCACCGTCTACATCGGCGCGCAGTTTTTGTTTCGCTCGCGCGATCACGGACAGAACTGGGAGCGAATCTCGCCCGACCTGACGACGAACGATCCAATCAAGCAAAAGCAGGAACAATCCGGCGGTATCACGGTCGACAATTCCGCCGCGGAAATGCACACCACGATTTATTCGATCAGCGAATCGCCAAAGGACAAGAACGTGATCTGGGTCGGAACGGACGACGGCAATATTCAAATCACGCGCGACAGTGGAAAGACCTGGACGAACGTCGTCGCGAACGTTCCAAATCTTCCGAAAAATTCGTGGGTGAGCTGGGTGCAGGCGAGCAACTTCGCCGTATGTTTTCAAAACAACCGACTCCGGCAAAACCTGGACGCCGCTCGTAACCGACAAGGATTCGAAAACGGTTCGCGGTTACGCGCACGTGATTAAAGAAGATTTGGAAAAGCCCGATCTCCTTTTCCTCGGAACTGAGTTCGGCCTGTGGGTCTCGATCGACGGTGGAAAACAATGGGCGCAATTCAAAGGGAATCATTTTCCGGCGGTGGCGGTCCGCGATCTCGCGGTTCATCCGCGCGAACATGATCTGGTTCTCGCGACCCATGGCCGCGGCATTTGGATCGTCGATGACATTGTGCCGCTGCGGAATCTGACGAGCGATGTCACCTCGAAGGAAGTCGCGTTCATCACCGCGCGCCCCGTGCAGCAACGGATCGAAGGGAACGGCGGTTGGGCAAATGGCGACGCGGTTTTCGTCGGTGACAATCCGCCCGACGCCGCGGTGATTACTTATTATCAACGCGAACGCCACTTGTTCGGGAAACTGAAGATCGAGATCCTGGATTCCAACGGTCGCGCGCTGGATGAAATTCCGGCGAGCAAACGCCCCGGATTAAATCGCGTGACTTGGAGCATGCGCGAAAAACCGCCGCGCGTTCCGCCGGCAGCTCAAGTCGCTTTCTCCGGCACGCGCGGACCACGTCTCGTGCCGGGTGATTACACGGTGCGGCTAACCAAAGCAGGAAAGACTTACGATACGAAATTCACGGTCGGATTGGATCGACGGGCGAAGTTTACTGTGGAAGACAAAAAAGCGCAGTACGACGCCGCGTTGAAAGTGCGGGATCTGTTCAATGACGAAAGCGCGTTGATGGATCGGATTATTGTTTTACGACGCGACGTCGCAAAATCCGGCGGCGCAATTGCGGAGAACGATCCGCTCAAGAAAGCCCTAAAGGGTTTCGACGATAAGGTCGACAACGTGCGAAAGAAGATTGTCGCGACGAAAGAAGGCGGCGCCATCACCGGCGAAGAACGTTTGCGCGAACACACCGATCAGCTTTACGGCGCGATCCTGAGTTACGAAGGCAAACCTGGCGATTACCAGATCGCCTACATCGCAACGTTGCGGCGCGAGTTGGATGACGTGAAGAAAGAATTCGAAAGCGTGCTGGCGAAAGATTTGCTGGGCGTGAACACGTCATTGAAATCCAAAGGCCAACCGGAGATTTCCCAGCCGCCGGAGAAAGTGGCAATCAGCGAAATCCCAACGGCACCACGAGCGGTGAGCGCGCCAGTTGAGTTGGACTAAGATCGACATTCGCGGCGCGTGCCGCCGCAAACGTAGGAAGTCTTAGCGGTAAAAACCGTGATAGACGTAGCCGCCGTCTTCGAGCGTGATCGTCTCAACGTCCCAGATCGCGGTCAGCGAATAATTCTGCCCGGCCGCTAAATCGAGCGAGCGGTGCGTGAACTTCGTTTTGCCGTACGGGGAAGGCGTGTTCGTGACGGTCAATAAATGATGCCCCGGGCGAAGGACCGCGCGATAACCTTCGCCGCGCGCCAACGTGGTCAGGGCAACTCCGTCGATGTAGATGCTAAGGCCTTGATGATTGCCGAAGTCCGCGGCACGGAAAATCGATAGACCACTATTGCCCATTAATTCATCGCGCGAGTACTCCGCGCCGGTGCCGGCGTCCGCGATCACGGGCGTGATGAGAATTGCAGCTGCAAAAAGAAGAACGAGGAGTTTGCAGCGCGACTGGAATCTTTTCATAGGAACCTCCCTGCGGTTGGACCTGAGTACCCAAATACCAAAAAGGCCCGGCGCAACTAATATTTTTCTCGGGGTGGCGTAGAAACCGGAAGAGCGCTTGATGAGAAGCGCGATCGACGCAATAATTTGTCTTCGTTTCCGGGGGTATAGCTCAGTTGGTAGAGCGTCTCGTTCGCAATGAGAAGGTCAGGGGTTCGAATCCCCTTACCTCCACAAATTTCGCCGTCAGCGAAATTCATAAAGCGGAAGCCATAGCTTTGGAGATCTCTGACCTCCAAAAAAAACGCGCATGAAGCGTTTTCCCGCACATTTGGCTTGGCAAAACTCCCCGACTCATTCTCCAATCAGGAGTTCCCTACTTTTATGAAAACAAAAAAAATCTCGATAGCTTTTGCTCTGTTCACTCCCCTGCTCTTTTCCTTGTCGATGATGGCGCAAACCTCCTCGCCCGCCGCTGCGAAATCGCCGGGCAAAGAAACCAACCGGCCGGTTCCATTCCATGGCATGGTTTCCGGCGTCGATCAGAAGAACAAAACCTTCACGATTAGCGGCAAGGAAGCGACGCGTGTGTTTAAGGTCACCGAGAAAACGAAAATTTTAAAGGGCGCGGGCAACGCCACCATGAGCGACATCGTGGACAATGAGGAAGTCAGCGGCGCCTATTGGAAAAATCCGGATGGCAGTTTGGAAGCGAAAATGGTGAAGCTCGGACCAACGGACAAGAAAACGACAAAGCCATCCGCGTCCGCGACACCGGGCCCGAAAGCTTCTCCATAGCCGATTGAGCGTCATTGTGGACCGCGACCTCAGCGCGCAAACGTCTACGTCATCGAGGCGCGAGCAGTGGTTCAATCTTCTCGCGGTGGTGACGCTGATTGCCGTGATCGCAGCGAGCTGGTGTTACGCGAACAACATCTGGTCGATCGCGGACTGGCAATTGCCGACGGCTTACAAAGGGCCTTACGCCGCTCGAGACCAATCCGACATTCTGATTTACTCGGCGTTTCCGGAGTTGGGCGCTCCGTACGAAGCGAATTGGAATGATTGGCCATATCTCGAATACGTTCCGCTCTATTTAATCGGCGTCTTAGCGCGCGGGATCGGGATTTTTGCAGCGTTAAATGTCGCGTTGCTGCTGGCGCATTTGATGGCGGGCGTCACGGCGTACGGCGTCGCGCGTTATTGGAAGATCGACATCGTCTGGGCGTTCACGAGCGGACTCGCGTTCGGATTAGCGCCGTTCATTTTTGCGCAATCGCCGGACCATCCAATGGTCGTTTTCTGCTGGCATGTGCCGCTCTTTCTCCTCGTCTGGCGCTGGCTCACGGACGAGGAGCCGATTCAGATTCCCTCCAAAAAATTCCGGGTTGCGCTCGCGGTTGGTTTCATCTCGGGAATCCAGAACCCGTATTACTTCGCCGTTTTTTGCCAGATCGTGTTGCTCACGGCCGCAGCAATGTTTCTGCGCACGCGCAACCGGAATCATTTGATCGTCGGTGTTTCAGCGGTCGCGGCAACAGTCGTGGGATTTGTGCTCATCAATCTCAGTCCGTGGTTGAATCAACTTCAGGCCGGCCGAAATCACGCCGCGATCGTTCGGCAATTTCAGTGGGTTGAAATCTATGCGCTCAAGGTCCTCGATTTTTTTGTTCCGCCGCTGAATCATCATTGGCCGCTCTTTCGCCAGTTCGCCGAATGGCGCGCGAAGACTGCGATCCTTCACGACGAAGGTTCTTATCTCGGAATCTTCGGGACGGTTGCGCTCGCGGTGCTGGTGGTGAGTGTGGTTCGCGCGATGATTAAGCGGGACCGTTCTGTGCCGGTGCCGGCGCTGCACGTGTTTTGGATTTTTTTGTTTTTCTCCACGGGAGGCCTCAATGCCATTGCGGCCGCGCTCGGGTTCACTTATTTGCGAGCCGGTTGCCGCTTGAGCCTTGTCATCTTTGCGATCTCGATCTTTTTTGCAGCGGAATGGGTTTCGCGACTTCGCCTGAGGCCGCAGCTCTCGCTCGTATTGGCCGGCGCCTGCTGTGTTCTCATTCTTTGGGGCCAGGTTCCTTCACCTCCTTCGTCGGAGGAAAAAAACATTATTGCCCGGCAGGTGTCAGCCGACGCGAAGTTCGTGGCCGATTTGGAATCAGCGCTTCCGGATGGTGCAATGGTGTTCCAACTGCCGGTCATGGATTTTCCCGAGGCGCCCCTTCGGACCGAAACGTCCTACGATCATTTGCGGCCGTATTTGTTCACAAAAAAACTGCGCTTCTCGTTTGGCTCAATGAAAGGACGGCCGCGCGAGCAATGGCAACACGAACTGGAAAAACTTCCGCTCAGCGATGCCCTGGCGGAATTAAAGAAGCGTGGGTTCAGTGCTCTTTACGTCAGCCGGCCGGGTTACGGCGAAATCATTGGAACACTCGAGCAGAGTCTAAAAGAGCTTGGCTACACCCAAGCAATTGAAAATCCCGAGCACGATGTGTTTTGCGTCGTCTTGCATTGACGAGGAATCATTCGCCGGCCGCTTTGAGCGCCACTTTCAGATCGGCAACGAAGTGTTTGTATTCGCGATGTCGCGATTCCTCATCCGGCTGACGCAACAACGACGACGGATGCACCGTCGCCACAACGCGCGGCGCTAATTTCGACGAAAGAAGCTTGCCGCGCTCTTTCGTGACGCGAAACGACGGACCGAAGATCGCCTGGCCAGCGGTCGATCCAAGCGCCACCACCAGTCGCGGCCTAACGAGTCGCAATTCCGCCTCGAGCCACGGCTTGCACGCGGCCACTTCGCGCGAGTTCGGTTTTTGATGAATACGCCGTTTCCCGCGCGGCTCCCATTTGAAATGCTTCACCGCGTTAGTGACATAAACTTCTTTGCGATCGATTCCGGCATCTTCGAGCGCGCGATTCATGATTTTTCCCGCGGGGCCAACGAACGGTTTGCCGGCCAAGTCTTCGGAGTCGCCCGGTTGCTCGCCGATGAGCATGATCGGCGCCTTCTTCGGACCTTCGCCGAACACCGTCTGCGTGGCGTTCTTATATAGATGACAGGCCGTGCAACGTTTTGCCGCTGCGCGCACGGTCGACAGACTATCTGAGTCTGGCGGCGTGGCCGGATGCGCGTATACGTCGCCCTTTTTTCGAGTCGCCATCTCGTTAATGGATCGTAACTCGCACGCGCTTCGTCTTTACTCGAACAGACGAGCGCGACTGATCGCGCGCTACTTATCGCGGATTTCCGACGCTGGTGTTGGCTCCAATGCGCGAGCACTGGGAAAAAGCGAGTGCCGCTTGATGAATTCCCGCGCGAGCGAACGATATGCGGTCGCGCCGGTACCGGCCGAATCGTATTCCAAAATCGATTTCCCGAAGCTGGGCGCTTCGCTCAGGCGCACCGTGCGCGGGATCACCGTTTTATAAACGCGCTCGCTGAAATGTTGGCGAACTTCGCTGACGACCTGCTCGCTCAGATTCGTCCGGCTGTCGAACATCGTCATGACAATTCCACCGATCTCGATCTGATCGTTGGCGCCCGAATCGCGGATTTGCTCGACGACGCGCACGATTTTCACCAAACCTTCGAGCGCAAAATATTCGCATTGGATTGGTGTGAGAATTTCGTCCGCGGCGGCGAGGGCATTCGTCATGAGGATGCCGAGCGACGGCGGGCAATCGAGAAGAACGAGATCGAATGTTTCGTCGGTCCGAAACGCGGCGAGCGCTTTTGCCAATCGCGTCAGATGATCCGGCATCCGCGCGATCTCCACTTCAACGCCGGCAAGATCGAGATCGGACGGGATAAGGAACATGTTGTCGATCCGCGTCGGCAAAATTTTGTCGGCGATCGCACCATTCCCGATGAGCGGCTCGTAAACACTTTCGCCGTTCACTTCCTGCATGCCGAGCGCGCTCGTCGCGTTTGCCTGCGGATCGAGATCGATCAAAAGCACGCGCAATTTCTTTTCGGCGAGCGCGACGCCGAGATTCACCGCGGTGGTGGTTTTGCCAACGCCGCCTTTCTGGTTTGCAATCGCGATGATTTTCATGAGCGCGGAACAATTAATGTGCGCAATTCAAAGCTGTGCCGGCCATCGACTTCTTTCCAAAATAAATGTTTCACTTCGAGCTCGCCGGCTTTTGAGAGCCAACGATAGAAAATTTCGAGAAACAGGTAGCTCTCAAGATCGACAAAGACCGGCTTCGTATCTTTGTCCCGTCCCTCGGCACCGCTGCGACGCAGCGCTTGCTCGGTTGGGCGAATGTAAACGAAACGCGGGAGATTTTTTTGCGCGCGCAACTTTTCGATCGCGGCGACAAGTTGCGTTGAAACGCCGCTATAATTGCCGGCCGGCAGATCGTCCACGCTCACAGTCCAGATTTCTCGTTGCACAATGACGTTCCCGCAACGCAAACGCGGTGTGTGCGGGGCCATCCCAAATTGAAACGGATGAAAGCCCAACGGAATCAGCCACGCGCGCGCAAAGGATCCGAGATGTTCGTGATTGTCGATCTTGCGGACGCAAACGTCACCGGTTTTCTCGTCCACGTAAACTTCCGCGTCAGCTGGCGAGACCTTCTTCCACTTCGGATTCGCGCGTTGCGGTGCGACAAAATTAGAAAGGTGCGGCATCGCGTCGAACAAACGGACGGTAGTGTGCGCGGTAAAATCGGCGGCGAAGAAACCGAAGTGAAAATTCGGCCGGCCAAACGTTGTGCTCTCGAGCGCGCGGCCGAGCGCGTCTTTGTCCGGACAGCTCCAGAACATGCAATGATGCAGCATCGCGATCGGCGGATGCAGTTCGGCCAGGATCCATGATAAGTGTATTCGTCGAACTTGGGATAGTCGAAGTTGTCGCGAACGACGTGGCAATCTTCGCGGGTGAGCTCGTATTCGTTCAGATCGACGTGCGGCTGTAGCCGTTCACGAAATGCGGCTTTCACTTCCTGAAAGGCCATGACCGCGAGCGCAACCATGCCGGGTCCGGTGAGCGGAAGTTTCGCCGCTTCGCACGCCTGCAAGAAAACTGGCAACGGCATCACCCCACTCTTGGCGCCGGCTTTCTCCATGATGCCGCGCAACCCGGCCGAAACGCGCGAAGCAATGAATGCGTAGCTGTCGCGCCAGAGATCGATCCACGGTTCGGCTTGAAGCGCGACCTCGTCGATCAGTTTTTCGCCAATCTCGAAATGACTTTCGCGGCAACATTCTTCACCGATCGCATTACTCGCCGCGTAAAGAAACCGATCCGTTGCCTTCGACTTTGCGCCGACGGACTCCAAACATGTTTGGGTAGAATCCATAATCGATTGTCGATCTTCCACTTTCGTCGTCGCGGCGAACTTAGCTTTGCAAGATCGACAGCCATTTGTCGCGCGCGGCGCTTGGCAGCCATTCTTCCACGTCCGCGCGCAGAACTTCGACCGCGTGCGGCTCGAGCGCGGGCACGCTCAGCTTTGGATTCGTGTTCTCGGGATCGGCATTGATCGCCGCCGCCAACGCGTGCGCAACCCAGCGCTCGAGAAAAACCTCCCGCGTGGAAATTCTTTGCTCCGGCGCGAATGAAACGCCCGCCCCCTTGACGATTTCGCCCCAAGATGACGGTCCGAATGCGCCGAAGGTGTCGTTCTTCGCGGCAAGGCGTTGCAAGTAAAGCAGAAGATGACGTTCGCGTTCGCGCATGCGGGAATTGCGCGCCGAAGGCGGGATCGTCTTGGCTTCCGACAAACTTGCCATGCGCTCGCGCATTCCCTCCGCGCTGAAGATCAAATAATCCGGGAGAATTTTGCGCGCAGATTCATAAAGAAATTTCCTGGCCGCTTCGAGCTCGCGCTCCAGCACCGTGACAATTTCCTTCTGCGCGCGCGCAGCCTCGGAAGTCTGCGGCGTAGCGAGTTGCTCCAAGATCTCAAAAGGCGCGCCCGCGAGACGAATCAGAACAATTGGCGCGACGCGATAGGACACGCTGCAGCAAAACCAAAGGCGAACCGCCTTACAAGTAATTTGGAGAGACGACTTCGGTGTCGTCCAAATCTAAAAGGCTGTCGACCTTGATTGAGCCGTTGTGGTCCTCGACCACTTTCTTCGTGATGTAGAGACCGAGGCCGGTGCCGTTTCTCGCCTGTTTGGTGGTGAAATAAGGATCGAAAATACGCGGGAGCTGCGCCGCCGGAATTCCGGCGCCGTTGTCTTCGACGCGAAGATCGACATAGAAATCTTTTTGCTCGCACGTGACGCTGACAATCCCGCTTTTGTCCGGGCAAGCCTGGATCGCATTGATGATCACGTTTTGGATCGCGCGATTCAGCTGGACTGAATCGCCCATCAGCACGCACGGGTCGTCGCAAATGCTCACCCGAAAAACGACACCTTTTTGTTGAGCGGTCGAATCCAGACCTTTTAGGATTTCGCGGAGAGTGCTCGAAATGGAAACCGGTTTGGGCGGCGAGGCTTCGACGTTGCCGTAGCCCTGCCACATCGTGAGCAACTCGCGGCAAGTGCGCACGTGCTGCTCAATTATTTTCAATTCTTTGACCGAGCTGGCGTTTTCGTCCTCTTCCGATTTGTCGAGACGGCGCGCGAGCAATTGCACATAACCCCAGACGATGGTGAGCGGATTTCCCAAATCGTGAACGAATTCGGCGGACGCTTGCCCGAGAGCGGCGAGTCGTTCTTTTTGCGCGAGCTGTTGGAGAAGACGGTTGTTGAGCTCTTTGATTTCGGCAGAAGCAGTTTCGGTAGTGCGATGTGCGCGCGTGCGTTCGACGTTGCGGTCGATGACTTGCTGCATTTCGTGCGCGTCAAAAGGTTTGCTGATGTAATCGTTCGCGCCGAGCCGCAATGCTTCTTTCGCGGTTTCAAGCGCGCCGAATCCGGTGAGCATGATGACGGAAAGATGCGGATCGATCTGGCGGATTTGGCGAAGGCCTTCGATGCCGCTCATTCCGGGCATACGAATGTCCATCACGATGGTGTCGGGATTTTTTTCCTTCAGGAGCTTGAGGCCGGTTTCGACGCAATCGGCGGTGCGCACCTGATAGTTCGGCTTGAGCAGCATGCGCAAGCTTTCGCGCGGACCCATTTCGTCATCGATGACAAGAATTTGGGGGAGCTCGGTCGCTGCGGTCATAATGCGTCGGCCGTGAGAGAAGCTAGGTGCGTGCCGCGGAGAGCGCGAAGGAAGAAAAAAACCGGCGACAAATTCATCAAACTCAGCCGCGCGAACCGTTAAGCAGAAATCGGTGGCATGCAAGGTGCAACTTGTGAATAAGTCGGTTTGTTGCGCAGTGGCTGAACTGCCGTTAGGCGGCAAAAAATATAATGACTGGACTCAATGTAGCGTCTACAATCCCGGGTGATTCGTTCGTGCTGGAGAAGATCGACAATCCCTTAACCACCATTCCCCCAGATTTCGCAACGGGACGCATCCGCATTGTCTCCGCGACTCATTCCGGCGAAAGACGCCGCGTGCAAAGATGAAGCGCAATCGAGTTGTCATCACTGGAATGGGAATTCTCGCGCCGAACGGCACCGGCCACGAACCGTTTTGGAAATCAATCTTAAGCGGCGAGAGCGGGATTGGTCCGATCACGCTTTTTGACACGAACGGTTTCAAGAGCCGAATCGCAGGCGAAGTTAAAAATTTCGATCCGCTCGATTACATTGAGCCGGACCTAAAACCAAAACGCATGGCGCGGCACACTCAGCTCGCCTATGCCGCGACGATGATGGCGTTGCGCGACGCGCAGCTTGATCCCGATAATCTTGATTTGCCCGGTCCGGTACCGGTAGTGATCGGAATCAGCACAAGCGCGATCGACGTGATCGAGAGCGTTTACAACGCGCTTCAAGAAAAAGGCCCAAACCGGGTTCCGACGACCAGTTCCGCTGCGTCCATTCCGCAAGCGGCAGCAAACACAATCGCCGACCGAATTGGAATGGCAGCTCACGCGGCCACTGTGTCATCGGCATGTCCTTCGGGACTGGACGCATTGGCGGAGGCAGCGGCGTTGATCAGGTCGGGCGCGGCGGACATCGCGATTGCCGGCGGCGCCGATGCGCCGATCACGCCGTTAACAATGGCAAGTTTTATCGCGAGCGGATTGAGTTCAACTCGCAACGGCGAACCGGAAAAAGCGAGCCGTCCATTCGATCTGGAGCGCGACTCGGGAGTTATTTCCGAGGGCGCGGGTGTTTTCGTGCTCGAGAATCTGGAACGCGCCGAAGCGCGCAACGCGCCGATTTATCTCGAGATCAGCGGTTATGGAAAGCAGCGCGACCTGGATACGACGCGTCCCGGCTCCGGTCTAGCGGGCTCGATGAAGATTGCGCTCGCGAACGCCTGCCGAACACAAACCGATGTTGACTACATTTGTGCCTACGGTCCAAGCCATCCGGTGTTAGACGCAGTCGAAGTGCAATCCATCAAGACGGTGTTCGGCGAGCGCGCCTACGAAGTTCCGGTCAGTTCGATCAAAGGCGTAACCGGAAATCCGCTTGCGGCCGGCGGACCATTTCAAGTCGCCGCTTGCGCGCTGGCTTTTCGCGATCAACTTGCGCCTCCCACCGCCAATTACGAAGTGAGCGATCCCGATTGCGATCTGGATTTCATTCCGAATCGACCGCGCAGATTAACATTGAACTGCGCGCTGGTGAACGTTCGCGGGATCGGCGGAAGCGCGAGCAGTTTAATTCTCAACCGGATTAACGGCTCCAAATGAGCGGCCCAGCAATTTCCACTTTGCTGGCTATAGGGATCCAGGCGTTGCTGGGCCTCACCGTATTTCTGGCGCATCCGAAACGGCGATCCAACCAATGTTTTCTGCTGCTCTCGCTTGCGATCTCGGGCTGGATCGGAAGTCTGCTCCTGGCGTTTACGGCGAAAATTGAAGCCACGGCTGAGTTTGCCATTCGCGAGGCATCGGCCGCGGCACCGCTGATCTTTGCGGCGTTCAATCTCCTTCGGCTTTCGATTTCGGAGAGCCAGAAGGAATGGCGTCATATTCTATGGCGATCCAAAGGTTCGCTGATCATCACCGCCGGCGTTGTTTGTTTCTGCCAAACGAAGCTTTTCCTTCAAGGCGCGCGATTCGTAACGCGCGCGGGCAACGTTCTCGCAGTGCCCATTTACGGGCCCGCGGTGAACGCGTATGTCGCGTTCTTTGCAGTCGGCATCATTATGCTGATCGCTCTGACCTGGCGAGACTTGCGCCGAACCAAAATTGTGGCGCTGGGCAGTGCGTTGCCTCTCGCCCTTTTACTAAAATCATTTTTTGATCCATCGCGTTCGGTGTGGCTCGCGCCGTTTCGGGTTGTTCTATTTAGCGCGATCGTTGCCTACGGCGTGGTGACGAGAAAAGTAATGGACGTCGGAATCCTCCTCCGACGCTTGTTATCGTACGGTTTGTTAGGTTCGTATTTGCTGGCCCTCTACGCTTTGGTTTGGTGGCTAGTAGCAACGGCTCTCGAACACTCACTGGCCAACGCGCACACAATCGCAAACGTTACCGCCGCAGTGGTGATCGCGTTTGCGATGGCGCCGGCGCGCGGAGTTTCACAACGCCTGGCCGAACGTCTCTTTATTGGTTCTCAAAAACTCGATTTCCGCGCGACTGTGAGCAAGGCGGCGAAGGTACTCGCATCTGTAACGACGTTGCACGAACTGCTCGATCGCTTTGCCAACACGGTCGCGGAAGCAGTCGGCACCGACCGCGTTTTCATTTTGCTGGCGGACCGACAGGGATTTCTGCAGCGCTATCCAGCGGTCGAGCCTGGTGCGCGTTTTTGCCTGGAGCTAAGCCGCGATCAGGCGACGATCACCGAGCTGGAAGCCAACCGTGAGCCGATTGTGATGGACGAGCTGCGTCGGGCGCGGCCAACGCCTCAACTTCAACGCGTGATGAGGCAATTGGACTCGCTTCAAATTGCGTTGGCGATGGGAATTTTTTCGCGCGACCATCTCGTCGGCGTTCTCTTGTTGGGCACGCGGAAATCTGGAAGCATTTACGGCTCGACCGAGCAAGGCGCGCTCCAGGTTTTGTGCGGGCAGCTCGCGGTGGCGATCGAGAACGCGGAGCTCTTCACCGAAGTTCAAAACGCAAAGATCTACAACGAAACGTTGCTGGAAAATCTTACCAGCGGCGTGATTGCTGCAGGCACAGACGATCGCATCACCGTATTTAATAATGAGGCCGGTCAAATCACCGGATTGAATCCTCAGGAATTGCTCGACGGCTCGCTTAGCGCTTTGCCGTCGCATTTGGCCGAGCCGCTCATTGCGACTTTAAGGACCGGCCAACGACAAGAGGATCGTGAAATCGCCTTGGAGATGGACGGCAAGGAACGCATCATTCGTGCGAGCACATCGATCTTCCACGGTCAGGGTGAAGAAGTTCTCGGCGCGCTGATGGTGCTGACCGACATCACCGCAATCAAACGGCTGGAACTTCAGATTCGCCGCAGCGATCGCCTCGCCAGTCTCGGAACGCTTTCCGCCGGAATGGCGCATGAGATCAAGAATCCGCTCGTGTCGTTGAAGACATTCGCGCAATTGTTGCCTGAGCGTTATCAGGATTCGGATTTTCGCGACACGTTTTCGAACTTAATCGGCCACGAGATCGATCGGATCGATTCACTTGTGAATCAGTTGCTCCGATTCGCCCGTCCGGCCAAACCAATTCTTAAGCCGCTTCACGCACACGAAATCCTGGAAAAAGCGCTAACGCTTGTTGGTCACCGGCTTTATCAAAAAGATATTAAACTGACGCGCTCATGGAATGCGGACGCGGACACGATCCACGGTGATGCGGATCAACTCGAGCAAGTGTTTTTGAATTTCTTCCTCAACGCGATGGACGCAATGAAGACGCAAGGTGAGCTGTCCGTGCAAACGGAAATTCGCGAGGAAGAATGGGTGAACGCAAAAGCGTACACCAACGGCGAGCGGAACGGCCACGGCGGCAGACCGGAAGCCTTGCGAATTAGCATCCGCGACACTGGCGAAGGAATACGCCCGGAAGATTTGGCGCACGTATTCGATCCATTTTTCACCACGAAAGATTACGGCACGGGTCTGGGCTTGTCCGTCGTGCACGGAATCATTCAAGAACATGGCGGCCAAATTGAAGTAGAGAGTGAACTGCACACGGGCACCGCATTTCACATTTTGCTCCCGCTGGTGCGGGCTGAGAGCAAGGTGGCCGCGGCATGACCTCCTCACCCGTAGCGGTCGTTTACACTCAAGACGCCGAGCTCCTTCGGCGAGTTCGCGCGTACCTGCGCAGCATGGCGCAGGTGCGGCACGTGAGCGACGCAAACCGTCTCGATCCGGTTTTGCATCAAACCGGCCCTTCGGTCGCAATTGTCGATCTTCGCGCAAAGGAAAGCCGCGACTTGATGGGACTAATTCAAAACGAGCGTCCCGAAGTTTTGTTGATCGCGCTCGGCGTCGCTCAATCCGAAACCCTCCAGGAGGCGGAGCAGTCCGGAATTTACGCCGCGGAAGAACTCGACCTCGACCGACGGCGTTTTCAATCCATGCTCGGGCGCGCATTCGACTATCTCAGAATTGCTCAGGAAAATCGCGATCTCCGCGAAACGTCGACAGACACCCGCCGGGCGACGCCGAGAGGCGAACCCACGAACGAACCGGTCGAAGTTAATCAGGCATTTTCATTTTTGCGTTTTCCACGCGTGCTTCGACGAATGGACAACATCGACGCGCTCGTCGCGGGTTTAGTGGAAGCGCTGGCGGATGCTGCCGGAGTAAGCCGCGTTGGTCTTTTCTCGCGCACTCACAAGGAAAAACCGTATCGCTTGCGCGCGGGAATCCACTGCCTGCCCGAAACCGAGCAATTGGAATTTAACGATCGTGACCCGCTCGTGCGCTGGTTCGAATTGCACGCGCACCTTATCTCGCGCGCAAATGCGGCGCGCAGCGAAGACGAACGGCAGCGCGCCGTCATGCGCCGCGCTCTCGATTCCTTCGGCGC